>NZ_JANSHI010000002.1:100381-200926 GCF_047461615.1 Synechococcus sp. W65.1
AATTGGGAGTGCGGTAGCCGCGGAAGTTGCCCAACGTCACGGCAGTCGGGCTCGAGCTTTGAGAAGCCAGATTGAGGGGCTCTCTCGGCAGATTGAGGAGCTCTCCCGGCAAATAGAAGAAAAGGAGCAGCAGCTACGTAGCTATGAAAATCAACTGAATGAGCTCCGAACCCAGCTCCAACAGCGGGAAGAGAAGCTCCAGAGACTTGAGACTGATCTAGCAGAGTATCAGAAGCTCCTAGAACAGCTCGAAACTGAGCGGCAAGAATGGCGGCAGAATGCCATGAACTTGTCTGAGCAAGTTCAGAAACAAGAGCAGCAGCTACAAGGTCAGCAAGCGGAACTGGATCATCTGCGGGCACAGCTTCGGCGGAGAATTGAGGATCTCGCGCAAGCCGACACTAATACTATAGTCTTAGCAAGAAGCGAAAGGGATTTTTATCGAGAAGAAGCCAAGAGTTTTATCTTAGAGATCTTGAGTAGAGCAGCCGATCAGGTGCATAAGGGAAGTAGAGTCCAGCATATACTCCAAGACCTAATTCAGAATAACCATGCAAACGAAGGTAAGAGTTATCGTCAAAGGCTTAGGGAAGATATAAATCATTTGTTCAGAGACTACCGCAAATGGTGCGATAATAGTTATGAAGCAGAGTTGCATAAGCTTGGTTTTGAGGTTGTTTCAGAGAAAAATTATGTTGTGATTAGATTTCACGGGGATAACCGCTATCAAATTTCCCTAGCTAAGACTCCTAGCGATCAGCGTGCTGGTTACGAGATTGCTCAAAATATTCGCAATAAAATCTTCGGTCTAACAGAGCCTACTTGAGGCTTACTTGTGAAAGGTGGGGATCTTTTTTTCTGGCCAAGGTTGGGGAAGTCAGCTTGGGCCCTGATAGGATAGGGGAAAGGGAATCTCCGCCATGTTCTACCTGCCAGTCTCACTGTTGTTGTTTTTAATGCTTCTACTGCTATTGCCCTTCCTCTGGCTGGGGCTAGCAGTGGATGTGGTAGCGCTGGCGGCAGGGAAGTTGGGCTTTTCCCGAGATGGGGCCCTGTTGCTGCTGCTGGCTATCCTGGTGGGCAGCTCGGTCAATATTCCCCTCTACCGCGTCAGGTGCGAGGTAACTCTGGTGGAAGACCTGGCCAGCCTGTGGATGCGGCAATTTTGGGGGATCCCGTTGGCCAAGCTCTCTCAGGAGACGGTGGTTGCCCTGAACGTGGGCGGGGGCCTGATCCCGCTGCTCTTGGCCCTGTATCAATTTGGCCGGGCCAATGGGCTGTTGATCCTAGCCGTAGCGGCGCTGGTAACTTTGGTTAGCTACTACGCTTCCCACGTAGTGCCCGGGATCGGCATTCAGATGAATCCCCTGGTGGCTCCGGCTACAGCGGCTTTGGCCGCTCTGTTCTGGGCTGGAGATCAGGCGCCGGCGGTGGCTTTTGCCGGAGGGGTTTTGGGCACGGTGATTGGAGCGGATCTGCTGCACCTACCAGAGGTGTTGCGGCGCAGTTGCTCAGGCATCCTCAGCATTGGCGGGGCTGGGGTTTTCGATGGTATTGCTCTCTGTGGCCTATTTGCTCTACTGCTGAGCTAAACCAAGAGATAAGTAAGGGAAAGCGTGACCGATTGAGCCGGATCCAGCCAACGCAAGTCAGGGGCTCCCTCCTCAGCGCGGTAAGTCAACTCCTCGAAAAGGATTTGCGTCCACTCCAGCGGCTTGCTCAGCAACATCGGCGAACGGGTTACCCCCTGCTGGCGGGCCATGGCCTTGAGGGCCTCCAGGCTAGCAGAGAGGGGACGGGTGCTGGCCACAAACAGTAACTCGGTCAGTCCTTGGGCGTGGCAGGTGAGCAAATCGGGGTTGACGACGGGGCGCGGCTCACGGACGGCCATCTCAGGCGGGGGTGGTATGGTCAGACTGCCCTTAGCCTCTAGGCACAGCGGCAGGGCAAGGTTGTCCTGGGGCACCGGAGCCAGCAGCTGCAGTTGCCCGCTGGAATCAACCATCAACAGATAGCCGAACAGATCCTGCTCGCCCTCGTTGCGCAGCGTGAGATAGAGAGGATCCCCGCGCAGGAAGCGGGGCATGCCCAGCTCAGCAGGAGCAGAGGCCCCTTGAGGAGGCCGCACTGCCCACGAGGGGGTTTTACCTCGGGTGGACAGTTCCCCCACCACCCCCAGCGACGAGACGGCAGCGTTGAGGGTGGTCCGCAGGCGCTTGGCCGCCAGCAGATGGGCCAGACGGGAGGCCAGCCGCTGCACTGCCGTAGTTGCCGCTTCGCCCGCTGGGCCACAGGAATTGAGAAGCAGCTCTCGCCCCGGCCAAAAGAGGCTGTAGCTGCCGACCTCCAAGGACTTGGGCAGAGCGTCCCCTTGAAAGGCAGCAGCCATCTCTGGGGTGATGCGGCCCAGCAGGCAATCCACCTGGCGCTCGCGTGGGTTGGCCGTCTCCATCCAGCTATAGCCGGCGATGGCGTTGGTTAGATCCACTCTTTCAACACGGCCCAGGCTGTCTTCTAACCCCACCAAGAGCTTGAGGCTGCTCGAGAGAGCGCGCAACTGCTCTCGCACCAGCGTGCCTACGGGGGGAAACTGATCTTCCCCGCCGACCGCTTGGACCTGCGCCAACAGCCCACTGCGGGAACGAATCAGGAGTGGTGTTGCTGGAGCAGCAGGATCAGCAACAAAGGGAGCCAGAAGGGTGCCCGGCTGTAGACTACCCAGGACTGCCGCTGGGATCCCCCCTAGCCACACCTGAGCACGGCTCCCCCTCACCTCCTGGATGACTCCGCTAGCCGCTGTCTGGGAGGGAGTGAGGAAGTAGGGGGGGACTTGTCGAGCTATTTCTTTGCCCTCCAGGGTAGGGTGCTGACAAGAAAAGAGGCCCAGCTCCCGCCGACTGACCACCTGGTTGAAAGCAATCAGCAGGCGGGCAGGGGGCGTGGTCTCCCACAGGTACTGGGTCAGCAGGTAGGTGAGCACTCCTGCATGAAATCCCGGCCAAGCAGCTTCCGCTGCCAAGTCTTGGGGAGTGGTGGCAGCAATCAACAAGCCTTTGGGCCGAGGGGGCCAAACTTGCTGCCCTTCTGCAGAGGATGGCTGACCGGGGTCCAGCACCTTGGAGGCTGCTGGCGGGACAGGTGGGCGGGAGCGCAGTTGGAGGTTGCCTCGTAGGGCAGGTGGGATGTGGGTAAAGCCGCAATCGAGTATGGTTGTGACCTGGGCCGTGCCCAAGTTTTGCACAAGCTGGAAAAAGCGCTCCAGCTCCATGGCCGCCAGGCTTTCGGAGCCCGACAACAGCAAAGCCGGCTGCCACTGATCCAGGGCCGATCCCGCCCGCCACTGGCCGTAGCCACTAAACTGCACGACCACGATTTCCGCCGGCTGACTTGGGCCCCCCAAGTGCTCGGCAAAGGCCGCTTGGACTGCGCTTGGCGTAGCCGCTCCATCCGTGAGGGCGAGAATGCCTGCCGGTTCAACGCCAAAGCGGTACAGCAGCAGCTCCCGTTGCAGCTCTACGTCGGTTACACAGCCCTGCAGCGGGGATCCCTCGCCAGGGTAGCGGTTAATGCCAATGAGAAGAGCCAACTTGCGGGAGGTGGCTGCTAGAGCTTGTCCATAGCGCCTAGCCTGCCTGGTTAGCCAGCCGGGAGACAAACCAAGGCCAGCAGCAGCTAGGAGTAGTTTTTGGAGAAAAGACCGCCTTTCCATGCTGACCTGGTGGGCTGCCCCGCGGGCTTAGCGGCTAACCCATCGGCTTAAACTTTGTGCCCAGTCTGTGCCTATTTCAGGATATCTTTGTCCGCCCCAGATCAACCTCCCAGCCCACAAGCCGCTTGCCAACCCAGCAAGTTAAGATGTGTTACGAGATCCGTCGGGACTTCTATGGGCGCAACACTGTCGACAGCGGCCGCAGCCCAGCCAGCGGTGGCAGAGCAGCCTTGGCCTGGATCGGGGCAGCAGCCCTTGCAGCCGGCTCTGCGTTATGACCCAGAGGAGTTGGCTAGGCAATATCGGGGGCGCTGGGATCTGGTGCTGGGGCGTCTTTTTCAGTTGATTGCCCCCTTTTTGGGGCTGTTGATCTGGGTCTTGTGGGATCGCTGGCGGGGGGTAGAGCTGAAGAACCGACGCAAGCATGCGGCGCGGCTGCGGGAGATCCTCACGGAATTGGGGCCGACAGCCATCAAAATTGGCCAGGCCCTCTCCACCCGTCCCGACCTGGTCTCGCCCCTTTTTCTGGAAGAGCTGGCCAAGCTGCAGGATGAGCTGCCCCCCTTCGACAATGCCACTGCCTTTGCCCTCATCGAGGCGCAAATCGGCCAGCCAATAGAGCAGATCTTTCGCGAGATCGGCCCGGAACCGGTTGCCGCGGCCAGCCTGGGGCAGGTTTACCAGGCGTATCTGCACACGGGAGAGAAAGTTGCCGTCAAGGTGCAGCGGCCCGATTTGATCGGGCGCATTTCCCTGGACATGTACATCATCCGCAGCCTAGCCGCCTGGGCCAAGCGCACCTTCCGCCGCATCCGCAGCGACTTGGTGGGCATTGTCGATGAATTTGCGGGGCGGCTGTACGAAGAGATGGACTACACCCAGGAAGGCCGCAACGCCGAGCGCTTTCTAGAGCTGTACCGCCACCCCTCCATCTACGCTCCCAAAATCTATTGGGAGTACACCCGCACCAAGGTGCTGACAATGGAGTGGATCGACGGCATCAAGCTGACCCAGCTTGACAAAATCGCCGCTGCCGGGCTAAACGGGCAGCACCTCATCGAGATCGGGGTCAACTGCTCTCTGAAGCAGCTCTTGGAGCACGGCTTTTTCCATGCCGATCCCCATCCGGGCAACCTCTTGGCTATGTACGACGGGCGGCTGGCCTACATCGACTTTGGGATGATGAGCACCATCCAGCCGCACCAGCGCTACGGCCTCATCAAGGCAATTGTCCACTTGGTAAACCGGGATTTTGCCGCCTTGGCCCAGGACTACGTGGATCTGGAGTTCCTAGATCCCGACACCGATCTCACCCCCATCATCCCCGCCTTGGAGGACGTCTTCGCCGAGGCCCTAGGCAAGCCCGTGGCCGAGCTGAATTTCAAAAGCATTACCGATCGCCTCTCGGGGGTGATGTACAACTTTCCCTTTCGCGTACCTGCCTACTACGCTCTGATCATCCGCTCACTGCTCACCCTAGAGGGGATCGCCATCGGTCTGGATCCCAACTTCAAGGTCTTGAGCGTAGCCTATCCCTATGTGGCCCAGCGGCTCCTAACTGATCCCGCTCCAGAGCTGCGCGAAGCTCTGCGAGAGCTGCTGTTTAGCCAGGGGCAATTTCGCTGGAACCGCTTGGAAAATCTGCTGCGCAATGCCGTCAACAGCGAAGACTTTGACTTGCAGGGATCCCTAGAAAAAGCCGTTGATTTCCTCTTTTCGGAGCGGGGAGCCTTCCTGCGAGAGCAGCTGGTGGATATCCTCTTTTCCAACTCAGGCAACGGATCTGCAGATGGCCTAACCCATCTGCAACGTCTGTGGTCAATTCTCAGCAGCAACCCCGCCTTTCAGCCGCTGCAGCTTTTGCCTCTAGTGGCCAAGGTAGCCGCCAAACCAGAAGCTCAACAGCTGGGGCGGCAGTTGGCCTCCCGCTGGCTGCAACGCCTGGCAGCCCGTCTGATCCGGGAGCTGCTGCTTGCAGAGGAGGAGAAGGAGCCTAGGTCACCCGCTTCCCTCAATGGGCGCCCCGGGAATAGCGGGCAAGCTGGGAAAATTCAAACCGCCCAGGCTTCCCCAGCCCAACCCGCTAGCGCAGTCTAGGTTTGCTGCCTCAGCTTCTTCTACTAGGCGTTCTCGTTTTTGGAACTGGGGGTGTTGAGAGCCAGCATCATCCACTCGGAGAATTCATCGCGGCGGAAGACCTGGGGGCAGGAACGCGGGCCAAAACGCAGTAAGCTAGGCATGCCGTGCTCTTTGAGGCGGGCTCGCAGCCAGGTGCCAACGCCTGTCTTGCCATCGTTGGGCATTTCGGTTTGAAAGTCACTGTACATCAGCAACAATTGACTGCGCGACTGGAGCACCGCATTCTCTTGGATCAACTTGGGCAGGGAGAGGTTAGCGTCCAAATTGCTTGCTTTGGTTGACTCTCGACGACGGCTGCGGGAACGGGATTTAGCGCTTTCGCGGTTCTTACGAGCTTTCGGTTCAATGGCCATAGAATCTCCTAGACGACTAAGGAACTCCCAAAAGGGACAAAAACCAGAACTCGCAGGCTGAGGAGAGAGCCCGCTGAGGAAGGTGGCTCGAGGGGTACAGTTCTGGGGCACTCACTGAGAAGTAGGGAAACACGCTCTCAGTCCAGCCAAAGAAAAGCTGCGCCAGCCTGCCGCCAAAGCTCAAGATCCCTTGCCTGCCACGGCAATCTCTAGCGCCTTGAGTTCCGGGCCACACATCCAAGACTTGTCTTCGTCTTGCCGGAGGAAGCTTGGCTTGGCTACCCCGGTTTGTAGGGTAGGGAAGTCCGGATGCTACTCTTAATATGACTTAAAACCCGGGCAGGTGAACACTCCCCATTGATCCAGAGGCTGCATAGCGCCTGCGGCTTATAACTTCCCAGGAAGCTGAGCCCTCACGGCAGCGCCGCCTGGCCTAAAGCTGGGGCTTGCGCCGCCTTTTGCCAGTCAGGAGCGGGCTCAGGTTTGCAGGCTTTGTCGGCCGTTGCGGATCACCCGCAGCGACTCCAGTAGCCGCATCTCCAGATCCTGCAAAACCTGATCCACGTAGCGGTGGGCCTCCCGCTGGAGACGCTCTGACTCCTGGAGGGTCTGTCGCCACACCTCCTCGCTCTGTTGGTAGGTTTGCCGCAACAACTGTTCCGCCTGAGCTTGGGCCTGGCGGAGGATGGTGGATTCGCTCACAAGCTGCTCGGCCCGGCGCTGGGCCATGGCCACGATCTCTTGGGCGTAGCGATGGGCCTCAGCCAAGATTTGATCCCGCTGGCGCAGCACTTCCTCAGCTTCCTCTAGAGCGGTGGGCAGGTTAAGGCGGATGAAGTCCAACTGCTCTAGGATCTTCTCTTCGTCGATGAGAGTGCGCGACCAGAACAAACGAGGACTGCTGAGAATCGCTGCCTCCAGTTGATCCAGGGCCTCCTGAACGCGCATCAACGCCAGGGTCTGATCCCTGGGCAGATCACTGGCGCGATTGAAGGCATCAGAGGGCAATTCTTGCATCAGTCTGGAAAGGGGGTGGCTGTGCTGGGCAAAGCAGGCAGGATAACGCCTACCATATTAGGTTCTCGCAGTCTTGAACCTGGGTGTTCCCACCCTTCCAGAGGCGGGGGACAGAGACCGCTATCTGTGGCAGACTGAGGGAAAGTTGTTGGGTTGCCCTCTGCTTATGCCCCAGCCGCAGCCTCCTCGCCGACTCGAAGATCAATTTGTGGAGAACGTCTCCCGCTACCCCACCTACTTCGTTACCGTCTTGCTGGGGGGAATTTGGGCTGGCCTACAGCCGTTTGTAAACCTGTACCGCAAAAGCGCAACGGCAGCAGCTCTAGTAACTGTGGGATCCCTAGCTCTGCTGTTGTTTATCTATTTCACCCTGCGGGCGATGACAGGGCACACGCTTCTGCCAGCGTGGATGTGGCGTTGAGAGTAAGAGAGCAGCTTACGAGCAAGCCAAGAGAAGTTTAGCTCCTGAGGGATCGCTGCTGCCGGCTCTAGCAAGCCGATCGGGTTTGCCGCTAGCTTGGTAAAGGTGTTTTCCTATTGAGCTCATGGCAGATTGGATCCTGTTGGCACTGGTGGGCTCGACAACCTACCTGCTGCTACAAAAAAGCGTGGCCCGCCTCTCAAAGGTGCCCTGGCGGATCCTGTGGCTAGTGATGATGATCCCCCCCCTGCTTTGGGTGCTGGGGCGGCAGGTGTTTCAGTATGAAATGCCCCCTTTGCTAATGTTGGGGCTGTTTTTGGCTTCCTATTTTACCAGCATGACTTTGGCGCGTCGGGGGCGCCTCCAACCTCCACCAGCAGGCTCTCAGGCTGGAGTGGAAAACACCCCGGCCGAGCGGGATCCGGAGACAGAGGAAGGCGAGGAGGAAGGTGCTGCAGCTGCTCCCATCTCCATCTCGGAGGTGTCGCGGGAAAAGCTCAACCGCTGCTTTCCTTGGAACGTTTTCTATCTGCAAAGCGTGGAATACCGTCCTCAGGCCATCATCTGCCGCGGCAATTTGCGGGCGGATCCC
Source organism: Synechococcus sp. W65.1 (assembly GCF_047461615.1). Taxonomy (NCBI): domain Bacteria; kingdom Bacillati; phylum Cyanobacteriota; class Cyanophyceae; order Synechococcales; family Synechococcaceae; genus Synechococcus; species Synechococcus sp. W65.1. The sequence goes on from NZ_JANSHI010000002.1 coordinate 108,613, forward strand.
ACGGAAGCCTACGAGCAGGTACAGCGGAATGTGGAAACCACGTTTGGCAAACGCTTTCTGGTGGTGCTGCAGGAGGGGTTTGCCGGCAAGCCTTTTTTTGCCCTGGTGCCCAACCCGGCGGCGCGGCGCTCCCTAACCCGTCAGAAGGAGTGGCCTCTGCTGGCGTTGGGGCTGCTGCTGTTTACCTTTTGGACGACCCTAACTGCCGGCGCCCAAGCTTCTGGAGTCAGCCCTGACCGGTTGCTGCATCTACCCTCTCTGCTCAAAGGGTTACCTTATGCAGTGGGGATCTTGGCCATTCTGGGATCCCATGAAGGGATCCGCTACTGGGTGGCCCGCCGCCACGGCATCAAAACCTCGCTCCCCTATTTCATCCCGGTGCCTTTTGTGTTGGGAACCTTCGGGGCTTTCATCGAGCTGAAAGAGCCGGTGCCCAACCGCAAGGTGCTGTTTGACATCGCCGTTGCCGGGCCGCTGGCGGGCAGCCTGGTGGCGTTGACCATGTTGCTGGTGGGGCTGGTCTTTTCGACACCTGGGGAGCCTCCGGCAGAGCCAGAGGGGCAGCCGACCCCGATTAGCTTCCATCGCATTGACCCGCGCCTCTCGGTGCTGCTGGCCATTCTGGCGCGCCTGGTGCTGGGGGATCAGTTGCAGCCGGGGCAGGTGATCGATCTGCACCCCCTGGCCTTTGCCGGCTGGCTGGGTCTAGTGGTGGTTGCCTTTAACCTGGTGCCGGTGGGCCAACTGGATGGGGGCCACATTGTCCACGCCATCTATGGCCAGCAGATGGGGGCCAATGTGGGGCGAGTGACTCGCTGGCTGGTGCTGCTGCTGGCTTTGACGGTGCAGCCCTGGCTGTTATTGTGGGCGCTGCTTTTGTTTGTGATCACCAGTGCCGACGAGCCAGCCCTCAACGATGTCACCGAGCTGGATGAGGGCCGGGAGCTGCTGGGGCTGGCAATGTTGAGCTGGCTTGTGCTGATCCTGCTGCCGGTGCCACCCTTTTTGCAAAGCTGGCTTGGCCTGGCCTAGTTCGGGATAGGATCCAAACCACGTCAACCAGCTCAGCCCTGGCTATGCAAGCGGGTTTAATTGTCCAAAAGTACGGCGGCACCTCCGTCGGCTCCATCGAGCGCATCCAGGCCGTAGCCCAGCGGGTAGCCCACACGGTGGAGCAGGGGAAGCGGGTGGTGGTGGTGGTCTCGGCAATGGGAGAAGAAACGGATCGCCTGGTGGAACTGGGGGAACAGATCCTCCAGGGATCCCCGACCACGCCGGCCCAGTGGCGGGAGTGGGACATGCTCCTGTCTACGGGTGAGCAGGTCAGCATTGCCCTGCTGGCGTTGGCGCTGCAGCGCTTGGGCTACCCTGCCCTCTCCCTGACGGCGGCCCAGGTGGGCATCGTCACCACCCGGGATCACGGGCGGGCCCGCATTCTGCACATCCACACCGACCGCCTCTGGCAACACCTAGAGCGGGGAGAGGTGGTGGTGGTGGCCGGCTTTCAGGGCATCACCAGCCTAACTGAGCTGGAGATCACCACCCTGGGGCGAGGGGGATCGGACACCACGGCGGTGGCCTTGGCAGTGGCCCTGGGAGCCGAGCTGTGTGAGATCTACACCGATGTGCCCGGGATCTTTACTGCCGATCCGCGCAAGGTGCCCGAGGCCAGGTTGTTGCCAGAGATTACCGCCGACGAGATGCTGGAGCTAGCCAGCCTAGGAGCGCAGGTACTGCACCCCCGCTCGGTAGAAATTGCTCGCAACTACGGCGTCAAGCTGCGGGTGCGCTCTAGCCTGGAGCCGCTGCAAGCCGGATCAGAAGGCACCCTCATTGTCTCTCCCCCTGCTCGCGTCCGCTCCCCTGATAGCAGCATTGAGCTAGGGCGGGCAGTGGATACCGTGGAGCTGGATGGGGAGCAGGCCAAGTTGGTGTTGGTGGGAGTGCCGGATCGCCCGGGCATTGCTGCTCAACTGTTCCAGGAGATTGCTGCAGCGGGGATCAATGTCGACTTAATTCTACAGTCGCTCCACCTCAGTGCGGTGGAGGGATCCCCTACCAACGACATTGCCTTCACCGTCAGCCGTGCCCAGGCGGCTCAGGCAGCAGCCGTGGCCCGCAAGGTTGGCCAGGAGCTGGGGTGTAGGGAAGTCCTCGTCGATGAGGCGGTAGCCAAGGTCAGCATTGCCGGGGTGGGGATGATGGGCCGCCCGGGCATTGCCGCCGAGATGTTTCGCGTGCTGGCGGAAGCGGGGATCAACTTGCAGATGATCTCCATGTCGGAGATCAAGGTCAGCTGCGTGGTGGCAGCCGAGCGGGCTGGGGAGGCCGCCCTGGCGCTGGGGGAAGCGTTTCAGGTGATTCCCCAGTTGCATCGAGTCAAGGCAGCGCCTTGCGGGGATCCCCTTCTGCGCCACCACCCGGTGCGGGGCGTTGCCCTGGATCTGAAGCAGTCGCGGCTAGGCCTGCGCAAGGTGCCGGATCGGCCGGGGACGGCTGCCCATCTGTTTGGGCGCTTGGCGGATGCTGGCGTTATCGTCGACACCATCATCCAGAGCCAGCGGAGCTACCACAACGGCCTTCCCAGTAACGACATTGCCTTTACCGTGCCTCAGGATCAGGCCAGGGCGGCTGAGGCCGTGTGCTGTCAGGTGGCCGAGGAGCTGCAGGCAGCTGGGGTTGAAACCGACCACGACATTGCCAAAGTCAGCATCGTCGGCGCCGGCATGGAAACGTATCCCGGCGTGGCGGCGCGCTTTTTTGCTGCCTTGGCCGACGCCGGGATCAACATTGAGATGATCGGCACCTCAGAGATTAAGGTAAGCTGCGTGGTGCGACGAGAGCAGGGGATCCAGGCTCTCCAAGCTGTCCACCGTGCCTTTGAACTCGACCGGCCCTAGTCTGTTTTGGCCGCCAGCAACAGGGGGAAGTGGTGGGCATTGGGGGCGTGCATGGCCTGGATCCCCAAGTTGGCGCGGTTGAGGAGATCGGCGTAGGTGGGGATGAACCGGCCCTGGCTGTCCAGGATGGACTGGTTGAAGTTAAAGCCATTGAGGTTAAAGGCCATTAGGCCGATGCCGATTGCCGCCGCCCAGATCCCCAAGGTAGGCAGGGCCGCCATCCAGAAGTGGACAGAGCGGCTGTTGCGCCAGCCAAGGCTGGAGATCCCCAGCCTCCCCAAGAAGGCATAGTGGCCGGCCAGGAAGTTGTAGGTGACCTCCTGCTGGCCAAAGCGGTAGCCGGCATTGGCTGACTCCTCTTCTGAAGTCTCCCGGATCAGGCTAGAGGTTACCAGGGAGCCGTGGAGAGAAGCCAGCAGGGCGCCGCCAAACACCCCCGCCACTGCCAGCTGGTGCAGCGGGTGCATGAGGATGTTGTGTTCCGCCTGGAAGGCAAGCATGAAGTGGAAGGTGCCGGCAATCCCTAGCGGCAGCCCCTCTGAGAAGCTGCCCTGGCCGATGGGATAGACCAGGAGCACCGCTGTAGCGGCAGCCGCCGGCGCAGAAAAGGCCACTGCAGTCCAGGGGCGCATGCCCAGCCGGTAGCTCAGCTCCCACTGCCGGCCCAGGTAGCACCACACCCCGATGAGGAAGTGAAACACGATGAGCTGGTAGGGGCCGCCGTTGTAGAGCCACTCCTCCAAAGAGGCAGCTTCCCAGATGGGATAGAAGTGTAAGGCGATGGCGGCTGAGGTGGGCACCACCGCCGCAGAAATGAGGTTGTTGCCCCCCAGTAGGGAGCCAATCACCGGCTCGCGGATCCCGTCCACGTCCACCGGTGGCGCAGCGATGAAGGCAATCACAAAACAAAAGGTTGCCGCCAACAAGGTCGGGATCATCAATACGCCAAACCAGCCGATGTAAAGCCGATTTTCGGTGCTAGTGATCCATTGACAAAAACTTTCCCAGCTCCAGAGCCGTCGTGCGGCAGCGGAGCGCCGAACAACCACACTCATAGGCCAACTCCTAGAAAATTTGAAGAGAGCTTTCTTCCACTTGCGCTTGGCAGAGTGACCTCAGGAAATGACTCAGCCTTGTCCTGGGGATCCTTCTCCTTCCACGCTAGACAGTCTCAAGAAAACTGCCAAGGATACCTAACGTTTGCAGCCAAAATGTGAAATAAATTGATTTATCGATACAAAAAGGTAGCTTAGTATTGCAGTTTATATTCCACCCCTTTTCCCAGGCCTCAAGAGCCAGTTTTTGCAGTCGAGAACTTCAGGATTTCTTAAGGTGGGGGTCTTAAGGATTTCTTCAGAAAAGCAACCCCGGCAGGCTCCTATCACCCAATTTCGGCGTGAAACTCCTGCAGGGACTTCACCCCTAGGGATCCCGACTGCAGAGCGCGGATGGCGGCGGCGGTAGCCCTGGCTCCAGCCAGAGTAGTGACCAAAGGGATCTTGTAGGCCAGGGCGGTGCGGCGGATCTTCCGTGCATCCTGTTGGGCTTCACCGCCAGAAGGGGTGTTGACGATAAGCTGAATCTGGCCGTTCTTGATGGCGTCGATGACGTGGGGCCGGCCCTCGTGCAGCTTGAGCACCTTCTCGACGGGGATCCCGTGCTCGGCCAAAGCTTTTTGGGTTCCGGCAGTGGCCAGCAGGCGAAAGCCTAGCCTGACCAACTCCTGGGCCACTGGGATCACCGCCTGCTTGTCGCGGTCGTTGACGCTGATGAACACGGTGCCCCCTAGGGGCAGGTTTTGGCCAGCAGCCAGTTGCGCTTTGGCAAAGGCGCGGCCAAAGTCGGTGTCAATGCCCATCACCTCCCCAGTAGAGCGCATCTCCGGCCCCAGCAGCGTGTCGGTGCCGGGGAACTTGTGAAACGGCAGCACCACTTCCTTAACAGCCACGTAGGGCGGGATCACCTCCTGGGTAAAGCCCAGCTCTGCCAGGGTTTTGCCGCTCATCACCTGGGCAGCGTAGGCGGCCAGGGGGTGGCCAATGGCTTTGCTGACAAACGGCACGGTGCGGGAAGCGCGCGGGTTGGCTTCCAGAACGTAAACCTGCTCCTTCTGGACGGCGTATTGGACGTTAATGAGCCCCACCACCTTGAGAGCTTGGGCCAACTTCACCGTCCAGTCGCGGATCACCTGCAGCACAGCAGGGCTGAGAGTGCGGCTGGGCAAGACACAGGCGGAGTCGCCCGAGTGGATCCCGGCCTGCTCAATGTGCTCCAGGATGCCGCCGATGGTTACAGCCCCGGTGTGGTCGGCGATGGCGTCCACATCTACCTCCACGGCATCCTCCAAGAACTGATCCACCAGCACGGGACGGTTGGGATCCACCGCCACCGCTAGCTGCATGTAGCGCCGCAGATCTTGATCCGAATAGACAATCTCCATGGCCCGCCCCCCCAGCACATAGCTGGGCCGTACCACCACGGGGTAGCCAATGCGCCGGGCAATCTCCAGGCTCTCCTCCACGCTGCGGGCAAGGCCGTGGGCTGGCTGGCGGATCCCCAATTCCTCGAGCAGGCGCCCAAACTGGCCGCGATCTTCGGCTATGTCGATGGAGTCAGGAGCAGTACCCCAGATAGGCGCTTGGGCTGCGGCTAGCCCCTGGGCCAGCTTCAGGGGGGTCTGGCCGCCAAACTGCAGGATTAGACCTAGCGGCTGCTCGGCCTCGACGAGGTTCATCACCTCTTCGTAGGTCAGGGGCTCAAAGTAGAGGCGATCAGCGGTGTCGTAGTCGGTGGAAACGGTCTCGGGGTTGGAGTTGACCATGATGGTCTCATACCCAAGGCGTCTGAGGGCAAAGACGGCATGACAGCAGCAGTAGTCGAACTCAATCCCCTGGCCGATGCGGTTGGGACCGCCCCCCAGGATCATCACCTTTGGCTTGGCGGTGGGGAAGGTCTCAGATTCGCTCTCGTAGGTGGAGTACTGGTAAGGGGTGGCCGCCTCGAACTCGGCAGCGCAGGTGTCCACGGTTTTGTAGGTGGGGATCACCCCCAGGGCCTTGCGGCGATCCCGCACCTGGGCTTCCGCGGAGCCGGTCAGGTGGGCAATTTGTCGGTCGCTAAAGCCCATTTGCTTGAGATGGCGCAGGTCTTCGGCCGTTAGGGATCCCAACTCCCGCCCTTTAAGGGCTTGCTCCACCTCCACCAACTCCTGCAGCTTGTCGATAAACCAGGGATCGATGTGGGTAAGCTGGGCAATTTCCTGGACCGAGAAACCCATGAGCAGGGCGGTGCGGATGGTCAACAGGCGGAAGGGGTTGGGGGTGCGCAGGTTGGCCCGCACTTCCTCTGGCGTTGGGAAGACTTCCGGCCTGTCGCTGCCAAAGCCAGGGCGGTCGATCTCCAAAGACCGCAATGCCTTCTGGATGGACTCCTGGAAGGTGCGGCCAATGGCCATCACCTCCCCCACCGACTTCATCTGGGTTGTCAAAACGGGCTCCGCCCCAGGAAACTTTTCAAAGGCAAAGCGGGGGATTTTGGTGACGACATAGTCAATGGTGGGCTCAAAGCTGGCAGGGGTTTTGCGGGTAATGTCATTGGGAAGCTCCGGCAGCGTGTAGCCCACAGCCAGCTTGGCGGCAATCTTGGCAATGGGAAAGCCGGTGGCCTTGCTGGCCAAAGCAGAAGAGCGGGAGACCCGCGGGTTCATCTCGATAACCCGCACTTCGCCATTGGCGGGGTTGACGGCAAACTGCACGTTGGATCCCCCCGTTTCCACCCCAATCTCGCGCATGATGGCGATGGCGTAGTCGCGCAGCCGCTGGTACTCCTTGTCGGTGAGGGTCTGCGCCGGGGCCACGGTGATGGAGTCGCCGGTGTGGACCCCCATGGGGTCGATGTTTTCAATCGAGCAGATGATGACCACGTTGTCCGCCAGATCCCGCATCACCTCCAGCTCGAACTCCTTCCAGCCGATGATCGACTCCTCCACCAGGATCTGGGAGATTGGGCTGGCCTCTAGGCCGGCGGTGCAGATTTCCTCCAACTCCTCCTGGTTGTAGGCCACGCCGCCACCTGTACCTCCCAAGGTGTAGGCGGGACGGATGATGAGGGGGTAGCCAATTTCTTGAGCAATCTGTTTGGCTTCTTCTAGGCTGCGGGCCAACCCTGAGCGGGGGACGGCCAGGCCAATTCGCTGCATCGCCTGCTTAAACAGCTCCCGGTCTTCAGCTTTTTCAATGGCCTCACGCTTGGCCCCAATTAGCTCCACCCCGTACTGGTCCAGGATCCCGCGCCGGGCTAGCTCCATCGCTACATTGAGAGCTGTCTGTCCCCCCATGGTGGGAAGGAGGGCATCAGGGCGCTCCCGCTCGATGATCTGGGCCACAAAGTCTGCCGTCACCGGCTCGATGTAGACGCGATCCGCCATAGTGGGATCCGTCATGATGGTGGCCGGGTTGGAGTTGACCAGGATGACCTCGTAGCCCTCCTCTCGCAGGGCTTTGCAGGCTTGGGTGCCCGAGTAGTCGAACTCGCAGGCTTGGCCAATAACAATAGGCCCCGCTCCAATGATCAAGATCTTGTGAATGTCGGTACGGCGCGGCATGGGATCCCTAGGGTGGCAAGGTCAGCCTTCTATTTTAAGAGGCGGGTTTAAGAGGCGGGCCCAGCTTGGGCGGTAAGATGGTGTACCTTGGGCAAGGGGCCTCAGAAAGGGTTGCTGTTGGAAAGCCTTGAGATGAACTTGCCCAGCCTCCTCTGGCCCGATCCTGGTGAGATCCCAGCTCCTCCTCGGCCCGGGATCCTGGGTGTTTTGGCTTCCGGCAACGGCAGCAATTTTGAGGCCATTGCCCAGGCCATCGAGGCCGGCGAGCTGCCAGCCCACATCGCTGTTGTGATCACCAACAATCCTGAGGCCTATGTGCGGCAGCGGGCGGAGCGCCGAGGGATCCCCTGTGTCCTCCTTAACCACCGCGACTATCCCAGCCGGGAGGCGCTAGATGCCGCCATCGTGGAGGTGCTGCAACAGCATCAGGTGGAGTGGGTAATCATGGCCGGCTGGATGCGCTTGGTGACTCAGGTGTTGCTGTCTGCCTATCCGGAGCGGGTTTTAAACCTTCACCCCAGTCTCTTGCCCAGCTTCAAGGGCCTACGGGCTGTGGAGCAGGCGCTGGCGTGCGGCGTAAAAATCGCCGGCTGCACCGTCCACCGGGTTACGTTGGAAATGGACAGCGGCCCCATCGTGGCCCAGGCGGCGGTGCCGGTCCTGCCGGAAGATACCGTGGAGTCGCTCTACCGGCGCATCCAGGCCCAGGAACATCGCCTCTATCCTCTGGCCATCCGCCTCTGCTTGGCCGAGGGATCCCTCTCCCAGAAGCCTCCCTCCTAGGAGGCGCACCCCATGGCCGAGATCTCACCCCTTCTTGTTTTCGATAGCTCCGCAATTCTGGCCGGGCGACCGGCTCGGTGGCAGGAATGGGCCCGCTTCGGGGTGTGTGTGCTGCCCCAGGCGGCGCTGGCTGAGCTGGAGCGCCTGGCTCGAGAAGCCATTGAGCCTTAGGAAGAGTCGACAGCGCGCGCCTTTTTGCGCCACCAGCCCAGCTTGGGGTTTGCCGTCTCAGCAGCCCGCGCCTGGGTCGAGGAGGTCAACGCCAGCGGCCACTCCCTAAAAGCTCGCCTGGAGCAGGCCATTGCCGAGTGCGCCTACGCCCTGGCCCAGCAGCAGCCAGGATCCCTAGTGGTGGTGAGCAACGATCGGCCCTTGGTAGGGCGGATCCAGGAACTGAGGGTCTCCAACCTCTGCGCCATCTCTCTAGCCGAGCTCAACCGCTGGGTACGCCAGCAGCAGCGACCTCAGGCAGTGGCCAGGGCTTTGGGACGGCTGCCGCGGCCTCCCCTTCCCGCCACGCCGCTCTCTTCTCGCCTTTCGGCTCCGCCTTCGGACCGACCACCTTCTCCAGTCGGCCAGGGATCCCGGGGATCTCCGCTTGGCTTGACCCCAGCAGGGGTACAAAAGGCCCTGGCGCTGGTGTGGGTCTTGGCCTTTTTCTCGGCAGCGGGCTTGTTGGCCTGGCGCTGGTTAGATCCCAAGGGGAGCGAAGGGCTCTGGCGGCAGCTGCCTCTGTCCCGGATCCCTTGGCTGCGGGATCGCAGCAGCCCAAACAGGGCATACTAGGGTGAAGGCTTTCTCGAGACTCGTCCCTAGTAGCCATGACGGCAACGGCTGACCTTTGGCCCCAGCTTCTAGGCCAACTGCTGGAGCGGCAATCCCTTAGCGAGGCCCAGGCAGAAGAGTTGATGAATGGCTGGCTCACCAACCAAGTGCCGGAGGTGGTGTCGGGGGCAATCCTAGCAGCTCTCCAAGCCAAGGGGGTGAGCGCCAGCGAGCTGGCCGGCATGGCGCGGGTGCTGCAACGGGCTTCTCTGGGATCGCCGCTGGACCTGCCCCTCTTGGTGGATACCTGCGGCACCGGCGGGGACGGGGCTGGCACTTTCAACATTTCCACCGCCGTGGCCTTTGTGGTCAGCGCTGCCGGGATCCCGGTGGCAAAACACGGCAACCGTTCGGCCTCTGGCAAGGTGGGCTCGGCAGACGTACTGGAGGCCCTGGGGGTGAACCTCAACGCCAAGCCAGAGCAGGTACGAGCCGCGGTTACCGAAGTGGGCATCACCTTTCTCTTTGCCCCCCACTGGCACCCAGCTATGCGGGCGGTAGCTCCCTACCGACGGGCTCTCAAGGTGCGCACCGTTTTCAACCTGCTGGGGCCCCTGGTCAATCCTTTCTACCCCAACCGGCAGGTTATCGGGGTTTACGCGCCGGAGCTGGTGCCGGTGGTGGCCGAGGCCCTGCGCCTGCTGGGGCGGGAAGAAGCCATCGTACTCCACAGCCGGGAAGGCCTTGACGAAGCTGGCCTCGCTCAGCCCACGGATCTGGGCGTTCTCTCCCAGGGATCCCTACACCTAGAGGTCTTGAACCCGCGGGATTACGATCTCACGGCCGCACCCGTCCAGGCTCTCCAGGGAGGGGACTTGACAGAAAATGCTGCCATCCTCACCCGTGTCCTCCAGGGAGGCGGCGATCTTGCCCAGCGGGATGTGGTGGCCCTCAATGCAGCGCTGGCGCTTCAGGTGGCGGGAGCTGTGGCTGACTTGAGAGCTGGAATTGACCGAGCGCGGGAGATCCTTGCCAGCGGCGCCGCCTGGGATCGCCTGCAAAAGTTGGTCAACTTTCTGGCTTCCTAAAACTCCCGCCCTCGCCCAAAAGCCAGCACCTCGTCTACCCCTAGGCGGGGCTTGCGCGGCAGGTTGCCCGGTGCAGGGTAGCCCACCGCCAGCAGCATCACCGGCACGTAGCGGTCGGCAATGCCGAACTCCCGCTTTACCCCTTCTGGGTCAAAGCCAATCATCGGCCCGCTTGCCAAGCCCTTTGCCTGCGCCGCCAGCATCAAAGCCATGGCTGCCAGGGCCCCGGAGCGAATCGCCTCATCCCGCGCCAAAGTGGGGTTGTTGGCGTAGGTGGCTTGGGCCATGTTCACCCAGCTTTCCGCCCCTTCCGGGGATAGGAGGCCCGCAGCGACGGCTCTTTGGACAATTTCAGGCAGCTTCTCATACCCCCGCAGATCCCCTAGGACGATGAACACCACTGCCGCGTCCGCCACCTTCTGTTGGTTGTAGGCCAGGGCTTTGAGGCGCTCTTTGTCTGCAGGATCGGTGACGGCTACGAACCGCCAGTGCTGGATGTTAAAGGAGGAGGGAGCTTCCGTAGCATAGGCAACCAGCTCCTGGATCTCCGCCTCCGACAGGCGGCGGCTGGGATCAAACTTGTCGGCGGAGATCCGCTCTTTGAGGGCAGCTAGGACGTCCATGGGGATCCTCGAGAAGAGCTGCTACCAGAAAACCGAGGACAAAATCGCCTTCTCTCAGCTTATCCAGCCTAGGGCCTCAGCAAGATCCCTCTCCCGAAGGCAGGTATGATAAAGGGATGATTGGAGCTGGATGCCCCCAGCCCCTTTGGGGAACCTCGAAGTAGCCAATAGCAAGCGGTGTGGTTGAGGGGGAGAGGCAAGCGGTGGACTTCGGGCGCGTGCTGACGGCAATGGTGACTCCCTTTACGCCTGAGGGGGAGATCAACTACGAAGAAGCCGCTCGCTTGGCCGATTACTTGGTAACCCACGGCAGCGATGGCTTGGTGGTCTGCGGCACCACTGGCGAGTCTCCCACCCTGAGCTGGCAAGAAGAGTACGAGCTGTTTCGGGTGGTGCGAGATGCCGTGGCTGGCCGAGCCAAGGTTATCGCTGGCACGGGCTCCAACTCCACCCGCGAGGCCATCGAAGCCACCAAAAAAGCGGCTCAGTTGGGCCTGGATGGCTCTCTCCAAGTGGTGCCCTACTACAACAAGCCCACCCAGGCGGGGCTCTACGAGCACTTCAAGGCCATTGCCCAAGCCAGCGACTTGCCCATCATGCTCTACAACATCCCCAGCCGCACGGGGGTAAGCCTACAGCCGGAAACGGTGGCGCAATTGGCGGAGATGGAGACGATTGTCGCCATCAAGGAAGCTAGTGGTATCATGGACGTAGTCTCTGAAATTCGGCGGCTTACCCCCTCCCGCTTTAGCATCTACTCAGGAGATGACTCGCTGACCTTGCCGATTTTGTCTTTGGGGGGGAGAGGAGTAGTCAGCGTAGCTAGCCATTTGGTTGGGCTACAGCTTCAGGAGTTGATCCAGAGCTACCACGGAGGACAGCCCGAACAAGCCCTGGCTCACCATCTCTGCCTGCTTCCGCTGTTTAAGGTTTTGTTCATCGAGACCAACCCCGTTCCTATCAAGGCGGCGCTAGAGATGCAGGGTTGGCAAGTAGGTCGGGTGCGCCCTCCGCTAGCGCCTCTGCAGGCCAGCTCTCTACAGGTTTTGCGACAAGTGCTGCAAGGGATGGGACTACTGGATGGGGCCCAGGGATCCGAACAAAAAGCAGCAAAAGCTTCATGACTCTGTCTAACTAGGGGGCTTTCGGAGGGGTCTTTCGTGGCATTTTCCCGACTGGAAAATGGACAGGTTCTAGTAGCCAAATTCAGCTAGCACCGCTGACTTGGCTAGCGGGGTTTGTCTGGAGGGGTTTTGGTTGGCTTGATTGTTACAAATCGTTACATCTAGAGGATCCACAGCGTCTATGCGAACACCACGGACTTCAGTTGCCTCTCGGTCAGCAGCTGCTCCAGCCCGGCCCACTTCCTCTTTGCAGATGATCCCGTTAGGCGGGGAGCGGGAGATCGGCAAAAACACTTGGGTCTTCCGCTACGAAGACGACATCATCCTGGTGGATGCTGGCCTGGCTTTCCCCGATGAGACGATGCATGGGGTCAACATCGTGCTGCCAGACATGACCTATATCAAGCAAAACCGGGACAAGCTGCGGGCACTGGTGGTTACCCATGGCCACGAAGATCACATCGGCGGGATCCCTTACCACCTACGGGAATTTGACATCCCGGTCATCTATGGTCCGCGCTTAGCACTGGCCCTGCTGGAGGAAAAACTGCGCGATGTGGGCCTTTTGAATCGGACGGAATTGCGCCCAGTTGGGCCGCGGGATATTGTGCCCCTGTGCAAGAACTTCTTTGCCGAATTCATTCGCAATACCCACTCTTCCGCCGACAGCTTTACGATAGCCTTGCACACGCCGGTGGGCGTTGTCATTCAAACGGGCGACTTCAAGATCGACCACACGCCGGTGGATGGCGAACGCTTTGACCTCCATCGGCTGGCCGAGCATGGGGAAAAGGGCGTGCTTTGTCTAATTAGCGACTCCACCAACGCTGAGGTACCCGGCTTTACTCCCTCTGAAGTCGCAGTAGTGCCGGGCCTTACCAAAGCCATTGCGGAAGCCAAAGGACGGGTGATTATCACCACCTTTGCTTCTTCGGTGCATCGCCTCAATTTGGTGTTGCAGATTGCCGAGCAGCAAGGCCGGGTGGTGTCTCTGCTGGGTCGCTCGATGTTAAACGTAGTGGCCCATGCGCGGCGTCTAGGTTACATCCGCTGCAAAGACGAAACGCTGCAGCCCATGCATGTCATCAACAGCCTGCCGGATGACAAGGTCATCATCCTCACCACTGGCTCCCAAGGCGAACCCCTGGCCGCGCTGACCCGCATTGCCAATGGTGAGCACCCGCAGTTGCAGATCAAGCCAGGAGATACCGTGATTTGGTCGGCCAACCCCATTCCCGGCAACACGCTGGCGGTAACGCGAGTCATCGACAAGCTGATGGAGCTGGGGGCCAATGTTATCTACGGCAAAGACAAGGGGCTGCATGTCTCTGGCCACGGCTGCCAGGAAGACCAGAAACTGATGATTGCCCTCACGCGCCCCAAGTTCTTCGTCCCTACCCACGGGGAATACCGCATGCTGGTCAAGCACGCCGAAACAGCAATGAGCATGGGGATCCCGCGGGAAAACATCGTGATCATCAACAACGGCGATGTGGTGGAGGTTAACCAGGAGCGCATCGCTGTTGTCGGCAGGGTGCCGGCGGGGGTGCAGATGATCACCGCTTCCCACGATGGGGTGCTGATGGACGAGATCCTGCAAGAACGGCAGCAAATGGCCAGAGATGGGGTAGTGACGGTGGTCATCAGCCTAGATGGCAGGGGCAGGCTGCTCTGTACGCCTCAGGTGCAGCACTTGGGCTTGGCGGGAGAGGGCAACTTTAAGGGATCCGACCTAAAACCCCTGGTAGAGGACACCCTCCAGCAAGCTTGGCCGCGCTTTGCCCGATCGCTGGAGCGGGGGAGCCTTGAGGTTGACTGGGCCGGCCTTAAGGCGGAGGTGGAGCAAGTGGTGCGCCGCTTTGTGCGGGAACAACTGCCCGGCAAGCCGACAGTGTTGGTCTTTGTGCAGTCGCCCGAAGAGGAGTCTGTGCCGGTAACCTCCCTGCCGGTTGGGGAAGACCAGCTCGACCAGGAACGGCTGGCCCTAGGACGGCGGCGGCGCTCCTCAGCGGCGGTGGCGGCTTCGTAAGACTGGGTGGCTGGCTCTTCAGAGCTTCTCTCCTGGACTGGGCCGCAGCAAGCCTCTAGGGGAGAGCTCTGCCTTTGCCTCTGGAGAAAGGGATCCCACCTCGCTAAAGGGCGGGCAGCGGTTTTGGGGCGGGACGGGCTGCTTTAGGATCCTCAAGAAGGCCTCCGCCAGATCGGCATATCCCCGGTCGTTGGGGTGAAAGCCGTCGGCCAGCGGGCCAGGGAAGAAAGACTCGCGGCGGTAGGAGCGGGGATCGCAGAGCAAGTCCACTACGGGGATCCCCTGTTGGCTCAGGGGGTTGATGGCCCGTTGGCTAAGGCTGACGGAGACTAGAGCCAAAAGTTGCCGCAGGCCGCTGGGCTGCTGCTGGCCTAGGGGAATCAGGGCAAAGTTGGGCAGGTTGGCCACTGCCAGGCGAGCTTGGGGGGCGCGAGCCCGCACCGCCTGGAGCAGAGTTTGGTAGTCGGCAGCAAACTGTTGGATCTGGCGTTCAATAAAGGCTAAGGGATCCTCGCCCTGCAGGGCGCGTTGGGCTGCTGCCAAGACAGTAGCGTTGGTGTCGTTGCCGCCTACCCAGATAGTAATCAAAGTGGCGTCGGGGGGGATGCGCGGCACTTGATCCTGGAGCACGTTGGCGGGGATCCCCGCCCTTAGAGCTTGCATGGCCGGGCTGAGCACCGCTCCCGAGCGGCCCAAGTTGATGAGCTCCACCTGCCCCGGCAGGAGGCGGGCTAGGCGCGGGACATACCCCGTCCCGTTGGGACAATCCAGGGGCTCCGAGCGCTGCGGGCGGGTGCCGGCGGCGTTGGCCGGGCCATCGCAGGAGATGGAGGCGTTAAAGCCAACGGCATCGCTGGCTCCCAAAGCCACATAGCGGGTGAGGGGGGTCGAGCTGGGCACGACAACAGCAGGGGGAGAACAAGCGGTCAGCCCCCAACCCAGCGTCCAGATGGCCATAGAAAGCAGCAACCCACCGGTTCTGGGGTCTTGGGGCGAGGGCGCTTGCGTAGCCAGTTGCAAAGAGGAGCCCATAGGGTAGCTTTGCTGCAGAGGTGGGGAAGCCCCCCAGCCAAGCTAACCAAAGATCCGCCAGCCAGCGAGTATGGTGGGAGTATGGCGCTGCGTTTTTGCAAGTCCCGCACCTACCACGATCCCCTGCACGGCGCCATTAGCCTAGATGGCGGGGATCCGGTCGAGGCCTTGCTGATTCGTCTTATCGACACGCCGGCCTTCCAGCGCCTACGTCGCATCCGCCAGTTGGACACGGCTTTTTTTACCTTCCACGGCGCCGAGGGATCTCGCTTTACCCACTCGGTGGGAGTGCTGCAGGTTACGCGGCGGCTGTTTGACAGGTTGGCCCGCCGCTACCCAGAGCTGCGCCCCTACCGCGCCGTCACCCTGGTTGCCGCTCTGCTGCACGACATTGGCCATGCCCCCTTTAGCCATGCGGGCGAGGAGATCTTCGGCTGCCGCCACGAGATCTGGACGGCGCGCATCGTGCGGGAGGATCCCCAGATAGCCACCCTGGTGGCGGAGTTCGACCCGCAGCTGCCGGCCCAACTGGAGCAGGTGTGGCAGAAACAATTCCCCCTGCCGCTGGTGGGGCAGCTTATTGCCAGCCAACTGGACTGTGACCGCTTCGACTACTTGATACGGGACAGCCTGCTTACGGGCGCCCAATACGGCCACCTGGATCTGGATCGCATCCTCACGGTGTTGGACTACGACCCGGAGACGGGATCCCTTTGCATTCCTGCTCGCAAAGGCCTAGGAGCCATCGAGCACTATCTGGTGGTGCGCTATTTCATGTACACCCAGGTGTACCAGCACCCCAAGAGCCTGTGTGCCCGCTTTATTTTGGATCGCCTCTTCAAGCGGGCGCAGGTGCTCTTGCAAAAGGGGGAGATCGAGTTGGATCCCATCTTGAGCGCCTGGTGCTGGGCCGCGCTGGCGACGCAAAAGGGAGATCCCTTCGAGTTGCCTCTGCCCCTCTATTTGGCCGCTGACGATGTGATGTTCAGCTACCCTTTTCGCTTTTGGGCCATGTCGGGGAGGGATCCCATCTTGGCCGATTTGGCGCGGCGCTACCTGGAGCGGGATCTGTTCAAAGCCCGCAACATCACCCGCTTGCCAGAAGAGCGACGCCAAGAGCTGGTGGCAACTCTGAGCCAGAAGATGCAGCGAGATGGCTTGGATCCAGAAAGCTACTTGGGAATTCGCTCCGCCCACGTCCAGGGCTACAGCTTCTACGACCAAGGGATCCAACTCAAAACCGAGGACGGCTACGTAGAAATTGCCCAGCTCTCGCCGCTGGTGCGCGCCTTAGTGGAAACCCAAGGCCAGGTTTGGCTCATCTTCCCTCGCCCCTACAGCGATCTTGTAGAAGGGGCGCTGTCTGCTTAAAGGGTTATGTTAGCCCTGAGGGCCCTGGCCATTGTCCTGCTGGCGCTGCGGCTGTAAGGACTACGTCCCGCTGACGCGAAAGGGCATGCACCTGGGATCCGCTGCCGTTGAATAAGGACTACGTCCCGCTTACGCGAACGGAAGAGCTACGGGAACATGGTCTAATGGGGAATGTAAGGACTACGTCCCGCTGACGCGATCGGGGAAACCCCCAAACAGTGGGATAGCGCCATGCAAGTCTTGGTCATTGGCTCTGGGGGACGGGAGCACGCTTTGGTCTGGAAGCTATTGCAGTCCCCTCAGGTGACTCGAGTCTACTGGGCTCCTGGCAACGGCGGCGCCCAGCAGATGGATCGCTGTCAACCGGTGGCTTTGGCCGCCACAGACATCGAGGGACTGGTGCGGTTTGCTACCGTGCAAGGGATCCGCCTGACGGTGGTGGGGCCGGAGCTGCCCTTGGTGGAGGGAATTGTGGACGCCTTTCAGGCAGCGGGGCTCCCCATTTTTGGCCCCAGTCGCGCCGCCGCCCAACTGGAGGGAAGCAAGCTCTGGGCTAAGCAACTGATGCAGGAAGCAGGGATCCCTACGGCTCCGGCGGTGGGCTTTGCCGACTTGTCTGAGGCGCTGGCCTACCTAGATTCAAGGACTCCGTCAGGCGAACATAGCTATCCTGTCGTGATCAAAAAAGATGGGCTGGCCGCCGGCAAGGGAGTGACCGTTGCCCACAGTCGAGAAGAAGCCGTGCAGGCCCTAGAGGCGGCCCTGGCCAAGCCCGGCGAGCGGGTGCTCATCGAGGAGTTCCTCGTCGGCCAAGAGGTGTCGGTGCTGGCCCTGACGGATGGCCAGATCTGCCTGCCGCTGCTGCCTGCACAAGACTACAAGCGCCTTGGCGATGGCGATACTGGACCCAACACCGGCGGCATGGGGGCCCACGCCCCGGCAGATCACCTGGTCACCCCCAAGCTGCTGGCCCGCATCCAGGCGCAAGTGCTGGATCCTACCCTGCAGGCGCTGCAACAGCGGGGCATTCGCTACCAGGGAGTGATCTACGCTGGCCTGATGATTACGCCCAATGGGGATCCCTACGTCTTGGAGTACAACTGCCGCTTTGGGGATCCCGAAGCCCAGGTTATCCTGCCTCTGTTGGAAAACCCTCTGGACGAGGTGCTGCTGGCCTGCATCGAGGGGCGACTGGCCAATCTTCAGCTGCGGTGGAAGCCCGGCTATGCCGCCTGTGTGGTCATGGCCGCCCCCGGTTACCCCGACAGCTACGAGCGAGGGATCCCCCTTGCCGGCCTAGAGGCTGCCGCCGCCACCGGAGCCCTGGTGTTCCATGCCGGCACTCGCCAGGTGGGCAAGCAGCTTCTCAGCGAGGGTGGGCGTGTCCTCTGTCTTACCGGCCAAGGGGCAACGCTGGCAGAAGCGCTGCGCCAAGCCTATGCCGCTGTGGAGCAGGTGCAGTTCCCCAAAGCCCACTACCGCTCCGACATTGGCAGCCGCGTCCTCGGGCCGAAGGTCCGCCTAGGTGTGGTGCCCGATCCGTAGGCAGATCATGGCCCCAGAGAGGTCGCTTCTCCAGGGCCCCTAAAGCAGTTTTTAAAAAAGCTTTGATACCTAAACCTTAGCTTCTCTGATGACGAGGCAGCAACGATAGTATCGAAATCTCAACTTTCCGTTGATTTTCTCAACAGTAGACAAGAAAGGGGCTTGCCGGAGTTTCTCCCAGCGAAGGCGAGATTCCTGAGACCCCAACCCAGGGCCACAAGTTAAGGCTCAGCTACGGAGAGAACCAGCGGAAGTTCAAGGGATCCTCCCGCCAAAGCCAGCGAGGTGGGATCCCTAGCCCTTCCGTCAAGGCAGCGGGCCTTGGCGCGGCCTGAGGGTCGCAGTCGTAGAGGGTGGTGGTGTAGCGATAGGTGCGCGGCGGCCCACCCTTGAGCCGGATGCCGCTGATTTCAAAGAGGTAGGGTCGATTGGGCTGAATGGATCCCACCGAGTAGGTGAGGGTTTCTAGGCCAAAGGCGGGATCCCCAACCCGGATATCCCAAACCGGCACTGCCTCGCCGGTAAGGGTATCGGTGATGCGGATCTGGGCCTGGCTGAGGTCAGACAAGCCGCCGCGGCTAGGCACTGAGAAAGACCAGCGGTAGGCGGACAAAGGCTGGCCGGAAAACCCCTCAAGGCGGTACAGGTAGCCGTCTCTTTCTGGGAAAGCAATAAACTCAGGATCCGGTACCGACTCGTCAAAGCCGAAGATCCAATTGGCATTGGCCTGAGTTACCCGTCCGGCCCGCGGGTCGAAGACGATGCCGTAGGCTCCTTGGGCATACTGGGGATAGAGGTTCCAGCGGCGGTGACCCACATCTACAAAGTTCTCTCGGCCCGGCTCGGCAAAGTAGATATCTACCTGGCGGGCCAGCACCTGCCCTGGGTCAGGGCCGTTCAGCTCCAGAATTGGGCCAATGGCCAGGTTGCTGAAGCGGGCTCCTGCTTCTCCAGCAGGAGTAAAGCAGCGCCAAGAGGGAGGGGGCTGGTGGCTGAGGGCGCCATTGGCCACCTGCAGCAGGGCCGCCTGCTGAGCGGCCTCCAAGAATTCGGGATTGAGCTTCACTGGCGGCAACTTGTGCAACAGCCGCAGAAAGTTCAACCGATCCATCATCTTCTGGGCTGCTGCTGGGGTGAGGCGACCGGGATTGCAGGTGGCAGCCTGAGGCTGCTCAGCATAGAGGGGGCCAGCGAAGGTGCGGGTCTGGCGATCCAACTGGCAAAGAAAGCTAGCAACTGGCAGCTCCCCTGCCCGGGGAGGCTCTGGAGCCGTGGGGGATCCCTCCCCGTTGCAGGCCGTCAAGAGACCAAGGCAGAGCAGAATGACCAGCCCTACTCCCCACCGCTGCTTTAAGCCAAGCAGCCGCTGCCAGCGCATGCAAAACTATCGGCCAGCGGGAGTGGGGGTGGGAGTGAGGCTAGGGGGGCTAACCGTGCTGCCGCTGCCCCCGTCGCAGGCAGACAACAGCCCTAGGCACAGGAACAGAGCCAGGGTGCTCAAGAGCTTGCCGGTTTCTGGGGTAGGTTGGAGTGTAGCCATAGTAACAAATCTTCAAGACGCCGCTGGGTTTGACCCCACTTTATCCCATAGGGGGGAGTGCCAAGGCTCCTGTCGTAGTGCTGCCACGGATCCCCCCACCTATTTGTCTTGGCTGCCGAATCCGGCTGCTCAAGGGATGATCTGAAACTCCAGGTTGTGGGTCTGGAGCAGGTCGATTGTCTCGTGGTTGGTGATGTTGGTGTCAGCCAGCTCCAGGTTGTAGAAGTCGATAAACTCCTCGCCGTCGAAGTAGGGGCCAGCGTGCCAGGTGCCCAGCTCCAGTTTGATGAAGCAGTCGCCAGCCACTCGAAAAGCTTGAATCCCGTCCACCTGCAGCTCGTCGGCAGGCGGCGCGACGGCGATGAACCACTCCTTGCCGTGCAGGGATCCCAGGCACTGGGTGCAACGGGTGTGGCGGGTTATTTGGCTGAACTTGAGGCCAGGACGGAGCAAGCGCATGAGGTAAAAGCGGGGCTGGCCCTGATTCAAAACCAACTGGGCATCTTGGCTGTCGAAAGGCTTGTCGTCGGGAGCGGGGTAGATCGCCTGCCCGTAGGGGGCAAAGTTTTCCGCTTCAACCAGAGGTGCCTTCAGTTGGCGTAGTTGGCTACTCACCCTGCTTGTCTCCTCTTTGGCCAGCTTTTACTCCTGAGAAGGGATCTCAGCAGGATCTTAAGATGCCGGCAGTAGAATTGGGTGGAAAACTTAGCCCTTGGCAGAGTCCATGGCCATGCGGCGGGATTTACAAGAGCTGGTCATTTCCCCTTTTCTGGTGGAAAACCTTTCTGGGGTACCCATAGCCTGGCTGTACCGACCTCGGCCTATCCGTCGCTGGAAAGACTGGCTGCGCCAGTTCTCCGCCTTTTGGGATCTGCTGGGCCTGCTGTTGGTGCTGGATTTGTTCTGCCGTTTCTTGACCTTTTGGTCAGGGGGATCCCTGCTGACCTTGGTGGGGCGAATTTTGATCCCTGGCCTGCGCAGCAGTTGGGAAAGTTGGCTGGTGGAATGGGGAATCCTGGCAGCCATTGCCGCTTTGGGCCAAGCCTATTGGATTTTCCGCAGCCGCCGCATGCCGCTCTTGCTGAACTTGCTAGAAGAAGTAGATCGCTACAATCGGCTTATTCAAGCCATTCACATCAACGACGAATTGGTAGAGGCGGGCAATCCTGAGGCCAAGCTGCCCCAGCGGGATCAGATCATCGAGGCTCTGAAGCGGACTCGCAGCGACCTAATCCGCGCCTTGAAAACTGAACGGATCTTGCGGCAGAACAAAGACTTTATTGAGCAGCAAAGGGAGTTCTTCGGCGACGAGCTGGCAGCTCTGACTGCGCTCCAGCTAAGAGAACAGGCCAGCGAACAGTCGCAGCTTTTGGATGCTGCTTTGCAAATTGCCTTGCAGGTGCGCTCCCAGCTAAGCCAACTGCAGAACCGGGGAGCAAATCGTTCCCAAGACAAAGATCAAGACAAAGATCAAGCTTCAGACAAAGCTCGAGACAAAAAAGATTAAGACAAAAAAGATTAAAGCGAAGACACAAGTTACAGCTATTTCGACCAGGATACTGCACTGATATTGAAGTAACCAAAGCCTTGGACTACGGGAAAGTCGTTGTGAGGCTCTTTGTCGCCTTGATCTCCACTTTGGGAGAGGGTTCAGATCTGCCTGGAAAAGCGCTGGAGACTGTCGCGAAGCCCAGGGATCTTCCTTCTCGGCAACGCCCTAAAAAATGTCCTGACTCAGCAGCTTAGCCAAGCGCTCCAGGCCCTTTTTGACCTGTCGGGAAACGGTAACGGCACTGATCCCCAGCCGCTCTGCTGTTTCTTTTTGGGTGAGGTCGTAGAAGAAAACAAATTCCAAAATCTGTCGGGTGCGCTCCTCCAGCTTGGCCAAGGCATTTTGCAGGCGGATGCGATCTTCTTCGGCCAGTTGAAAACTGCGGTAGCGCTGATCGGGAATGGTATCCCCTAGAGCAACGCTGTCTTCTTCAACCTGTACGGGAGCATCTAGGCTGAGCAAAAGGCTGTTTTGTTGGGCTAGCTGCAGCTCTCGCCATTCCTGCTCTGTTAGGTTGAGGGCTTCCCTCACCTCCGCCTCAGAGGGAGGACGGCCCAACTCTTGTCTCAGGCGCGCAATTACCTTCTTGGCCTGTCGCTGCAGGGTGGTCCAGCGGCGAGGGAGCCGCACTGCCGGGCTTTTGTCTCGCAGGTAGTGCTGAATTTCTCCGCGGATGTAGGGCATGGCAAAGGAGCTGAAGGCCAGGCCGCGGCTGACGTCGAAGCGCTCGATGGCCTGAATTAGGCCTAGGCAGCCGACTTGTACTAGGTCGTCGTATCCCTCATTGCATTGGTTCCGCCAGTAGTGGGCCTCTTTGCGCACCAATCCTAGGTTTAGCTCCACCAGTCGATTGCGCAGGGCCGGATCCCGAGTTTGCTGGTACAGCCGCAACAGCTCGAAGGTTTGGGTTTTAACATCTCCAGGTCTAGATGCCCTAGGCGCGCGCCCAGTCGGGGATCCAGAACTGCCCATGCTGGATTTGGCCGAAGAGGGGGAAGCCGGGCTTGTCGGCGGCCTTGGGAGGTCAGAATCCTCGAGAGGAGGCTGTTGCGGAGCCATTACTATAGAAACTGCTTTTCTTTGACCGATTGAGCTAGAGCCCCTCAAGGCTGGATCGGCGGCCAAGCAGCTCAAAAGCAGGGGGTGCAAAGCGATACCGATTTTCTGCCGTTGGGCTCAACTGCGATCTACAAGCAGGTCGAGTTAAGTTGTAGCCATAAGAATGCTACCAGGTGTTAGCAGAAACACAATTTTGAGATTTGCTAGGATACTGAAGCGCCCTCAGTTTGACCAGCTTTTCCGCGGCAGTCAACACCCTTCTCCCGGAAACCCTCCGTCTTCGGTGGAAGGTCGGATTGCTATTGCCGGTGTGTCCTCTGGGGTACTCTGGAACTCAGGAAGCAGACGGTGGAGCTGTTCGCGTCAGGGGCGTTGGGCTTTCCTCTAGTCCTCATTCGCGACAGGGGTGCGCTCTCAGGAAGGCTGCAAAACTCGGTTCACCGCGAATGGGATCGAAATAGGGTTCAGAGGCAAGCAGGGGGCGGTAGCGTTCCGGCTGCAGCCGCAGAGCTTGCTCTAGGGCTTGGAGGGCCTGGGGCAGTTGGCCTTCCCAGGCGCAGCAGCAGGCTTTAGCATAGTAGGCCTCTGCATTGTCAGGATCCAGCTCCACGGCCCGGTCAAAGCTCTGGAGGGCGAGCCTGTAGAGGTTCAAGTCCATCAGCACCAAGCCGCGCTGCAGCCAGAGCTGGGAGCGCTGGGGATCCTGGGCGAGAGCGCGGTCGTAGCTGTTGAGAGCTTCCATGCAGTTGCCCAGGCGGTGATGGGCAAAGGCGTGGCCGGCCCAGAGAGAGACCGACTCCAATCCCAGTTGCAGGGCTTGCTCGTAGCTGGCCAGAGCCTCGGCGTAGCGCTCCAGATGCACCAGAGCCAGCCCGCGACTTTGCCAAACCCGGGGATCCTTGGGGTTGAGGTCCAGGGCCTTGTCGTAGCTGTTCACTGCTTCCTGCCATCGCTCTAGAGAGGCCAAGGTCAGCCCGCGCAGATGCCACGCTTCCGCACTGTCGGGGCGGAGGGTGAGAGCCTGCTCGTAGGCGCGCAGCGCCTCTTGGTAACGGCCCAGTTGCCGCAGCGTGTTGGCCTGGTTAAAGCGGGCCTCAAAAAAATCCGGCTTTAGGTGCAAAGCCCGCTCGTAGCTGGCCAGCGCTTCCTGATGACGGCCAAGATCGTCCAGAAGAGAACCTCGGTTGTTCCAAGCTTCGGGAAAGTCCGGCTTCAGCTCTAGGGCGCGGTCGTAGCTGGCCAGGGCGGCTTGCGCCTGCCCCAGTTGGTCGAGGGCGGTGGCGCGGTTGTACCAGGCAATGGGATCCCGTGGCCGGTCTGCCACTGCCTGCTCGAAGGGCTGCAGTTGGGCTGCCTGCTCCGCCGTAAGGGCAGAGAGGTCAACCGCCGTTGCCGGCAAAACAGCCTCTGGAGGAGCAGCTCGCTGCTGCCGCCGCAGCCCCCAGGCCCAGCCTCCCACTAGGAGCAACAGACCCACCCCTAGTACCAGCGCGCCCAGGTCAGTTGAGGCGGTTGCAAGCGGCATGACCCTACATCATCACCAGAAAGGGCAGGGGATCGCTAGGTCCTGCTGGCGAGATCAGCTCAATGCGCTTTTCGCCGGGGTAGGTGCTGGGATCGATCTCAAAGGTAACCGTCAGCGCCTCGGCACTAGCTTGCACCGGCTCTTGGGAGCGCCCCAAGGGATCCCCAAAGCTAACTCGGATCCCCTTGCCCGCCGGGCTGACCCGGATCTCGGTTACCTGATCCAGATGAGATCCCTCCAGGGTACAGACGATGATATCTCCCACAAAGGCCTCCCGCGGCCAACCACGCCGCACGATGGGTCTAGGCATAGTGTTGCTCCCACGGTCTACTTCACCCCAAAACGGCTTTGATGACACAGGGGTTCCGCCATCACCGGCTGCCACCCCTCCGGAGAAGAGGCGGTTTGGGGAAGAGGAACAGCAGGTGCTCGCAGCAACACCTGGCCGTCTGAACCTACACTAACCAAGCGGGGCATTTCTCCAAGGCTGTCAGCGACGGCAAACAGCACCCGTCCTCTTGCCTCGGGATCCCAGCCTAGCAGCTCCGCATAGGCCAAGGCCGGTGGCGGATCCCAGATTTGCACTGGCGGGATCTCGGTTGAGTCTGCCGGCAAAGGCCAGATCACCGCCCGATCCCAGCTTAAGTCTGTCTGGAGCCAGCCCGAGTACTCCTTCACTAGCAAAGTCTTCTCCTGCCAAGCCATGGGCAGGAGCACGGCAAAATCCAGCGGATCCTCAGGATTACCCCCGACTACCGAGGTTTGGTAGAGAACCTGCAGAGCGCGGCTACGGGTGTTTTCGGCAAACAGCACGCTGGTCAACTGGCCTCCGGAGGGGGTGACAACCCAATTTAGCCGCGTGTACACCTGCCAGTGGGAATCCGGAGCCACGAGAGGCTTGCTGCGCAGCAGGCCCACCAGCGTACACTGCCGCTCCTGTGCCTTTTCCTGCAAGTCGTACACCCACTCCCAGGGAATGGGTAAAGGCGAGGGGGAGAAGCTTTCTGGGGCAGCCGTCGCTATAGCACTCGGCCAGACAGCGCTCCCCCCTGCCCCGATCCAAGCCGCTACCAGAGCCCTCCCCAGTTGCCCCAGCCAGCTTCCCCTGAGCCAGCCCCCCATTTGCCCAACCCTCCGCCTTAGCTGCTGGCTAGGACTTCGCTGACAGCCGCACCTGGACTGACCGGCTGTGGGCGGGTAACCCCTCAGCTTGCGCCAGGGCTTGAATGGCACCGGCCACCTCTTGCAAAGCCGCTGAGCCGTACTGGATTAGGCTGGAGTGCTTCAGGAAGGTTTCTACCCCCAGCGCCGAGGCGTAGCGGGCTGCCCCTGCCGTGGGCAAGGTGTGGCTGGGCCCAGCTAGGTAATCCCCCACCGCCTCTGGGGTGAAATGTCCCAAGAAGATGGCCCCCGCATGGCGAATTGCGTCCAACAGGGCCCAGGGATCCGCCACCTGAAGCTCCAGGTGCTCCGGCGCAAACTGGTTGGACAAGTTGACCGCCGTGGCCAGATCGGGCACCACCCCAATCAGCCCGTAGTTGGCCACTGCCTTTTCCACCAGGAGGCGATGGGGATGCTCCTCGAGCTGCCTGACCACCGCCTGCTGCACCTGTTGGGCCAGCCGGAGGTCGGGAGTGAGCAGGATAGCCGCCGCTAGGGGA
This sequence comes from Synechococcus sp. W65.1, assembly GCF_047461615.1. Taxonomy (NCBI): domain Bacteria; kingdom Bacillati; phylum Cyanobacteriota; class Cyanophyceae; order Synechococcales; family Synechococcaceae; genus Synechococcus; species Synechococcus sp. W65.1. The sequence continues at coordinate 133,813 of NZ_JANSHI010000002.1, forward strand.
TCATGCTCGGCCTGGGCCAGGAGATCAGCGGCAACGTAGAGGGGGTTGGCGCTCTCATCGGCAATGATCAACACCTCCGAGGGCCCGGCCAGGGAGTCGATGCCTACCGTGCCATACACCAGCTTTTTGGCCAGGGTTACGTAGATGTTGCCGGGGCCGGCGATCACGTCCACCTTGGGGATGGTCTCAGTTCCGTAGGCCAGCGCTGCAATGGCCTGGGCCCCGCCGACGCGATAGATGGTGTGGATGCCCACTTCTTGGGCAGCGACCAGAATGGCTGGGTTAATTCCCTTGCCCCCTAGGCCGTCCGATCCCGGCGGGGTCACCATGACAATTTCCGGCACCCCTGCCACCTTGGCAGGAATGGCGTTCATCAACACCGTACTGGGATAGGCGGCGCGACCCCCCGGAATGTAGAGGCCAGCGCGATCCACCGGGCGGTACTGCTTGCCCAAAACAATCTCGGGGCCAGGAAAGCTTACCCAACTGCTGGGCACCTGCTGCCGGTGGAAGGCTTCGATGCGCTGTTTGGCTAGGCGCAGGGCCGAGAGCAGTTGCGGCGATACCGCCTGGTAGGCCGCCTCCAGCTCCGCCCCCGAGACCTTTAGGTCGGCAACGCTCAGCTCCACTTGGTCAAACTCTGCCGTGTAGGCCAGCAAGGCCCGATCCCCTTGGCGGCGTACTGTCTGCAGGATCTCCCGCACAGTTGCCTCGTGATGCAGGTTTTGGTCTGCCTGGGTGCGCTCCGAGATCCGTCTGAGCTCGGCTTCGGCCTCGGTTAGCTGGGTAACAATTCTCAGCATGGCAACTCCTTTGCCTGGCGTACCGTAGGCAGAGAGCGAGAGAGCCGGCGGCAGAGGGGGCTTTTCCTGCCCTGGCCTCCCGGGCTCCCAGAGAGGGATCCCGTCTGCGCCTAGGGCGCTCCACAGGGGCTATGGTCATAGCTTAGCCTGGATCTTCCGCTCCAAAGAACCCTGCTCCTGCTCCAGCCCTATTCAGAGATCTGTAATGAGGCATCTCCCCTCAGCAGCCAGAACCTCCAAAGTTGGGAACTGTTCCAGGGAGTATTAATTTGCGTTAGGACTATATCACAGTGAGTTATGGTGAAGCTAAAACCGTTGTTGACAAGTCAGTCGCCTGCAGCGATTGCTAACCATGCCCACATCTACTCAGCTTCCCGAAGAGCAAGCCCTTCAGCCTTCGGTGGCAGTGGCCCAGGAGCCCTTCTTGGGGCTGCTGCAGGATCTGGCGCGGGCCTACCAAGCTTTTGAGAACTACGCCGCCGCTCACATCCGCCAGACAGGGCTAACTCCCCCCCAATTTGAGGTCTTGGTAACCCTCGGCAACACCCCTGGCCTGACGATGAACGTCCTGGCTGAGAAAACGCTAGTTACCAAAGGAACGCTGACCGGGATCGTGGATCGCCTGGAACAAAAGGGCCTGGTGCGCCGCGAGGTGCCGCCGGAAAACCGCCGCTGCTTCAGGATTGTGCTCACCGAAGCGGGGGAAAAACTGTTTGCGCAAGTCTTCCCAGCCCACGTGGCTTACCTAAGGGAGCGCTTTCAGAAGCTGGATCCGGAAGAGATAGCCCAGATCCAGGCCTGCCTAAAAAAGCTACAGTCTATTTTCAATCTCCCTCAGGGGCAGACCGAGAGTTGTTGAGAAGGCCTTCTGCCTACCCTAAAACCCAGAGCACAAAGACGATACCTAGAGTAACGGCGGCAAAGAGGGTGTAGCTAATCCGGCGCAGCGGCTGCAGTTGCATAGCATGCAGCTCCTTGAGCCAACTCAACCCCAGGGACTCCACGAAGCGATCCAGCACCGCCTGCATGGGGTAGGCGTAAACGGATCCCTGCTCTTTGAAGTTCACCAGCACAACTAGCAGCGTGGCGTAGCCCCAGAGGAGACCCCAGAGCGCAGCACTTAACCCAATTAAGATGGGCTCAAGCATTGCAAGCATTACACTTCTTTATCTTTGTGTGGGTGTACCTGCTGCTTGTGTCAAGGGGACGGAGTTTTTTGGAGTGAGGGAATTGATCCCCCTTGAGGCTACCTTCCTCAGGCAGCAGCCTAGAGAGGAGCTCCCGACGGCTCCTAAGGGTCGGCTTTGCTAGCTCTCTTCTGCCCCTTTAAACTGGGAGTACCTGCTCAAAGCTACCCTGTTAACCTCCATGAGTTCTCGCTACCTGCTGCCCCCCGCTGAGTCCAAATCTGTCGGCACCGCCTATCTTCTCTGGGCGTTGGGCATCTTCGGCATCTGTGGTGTCCATCGCCTTTACCTGGGCAAGATGGGCACAGGCATTCTCTGGCTTTTCACCTTTGGCCTGTTGGGAATTGGCCAGTTGATTGACCTGTTTTTGATCCCGGGCATGGTGGACAACTACAACCTTAAGCTAGCCGTCCTGCAGGGATCCCGACCTTCCTCGTCTCCGGCAAAAACTGTCTCAGCAACCCCGCAGCCCCTCAAGGGTCAGGCTTTGATGCGGGAAATCCTACGGCTAGCCCAGCGTCGCCAGGGGATCCTCACCCTCTCGGAGATTGCCATCGAACTGCCTGCTGACTTTGACGAGATTGAAAAGGCGCTGCGAGAGCTAAGCCGGCGGGGCATTGCCTCCCCTGAGAACAACCTAACCACCGGCGCAGTGGAATATCACTTCCCTCACCTGTTGCGCTCCCCTGGCGAACCCCGCTCCCTTTGACCACGCCCTACTGGGATCCCAGGAGGCCGCGCTGTTTGGCCAGCCGCATCGCCCGGCGAAAGGCTAGCAACCCCAGGCCAAAGTAGAAAATGCCGCTGGCTAGAGCTACGAGCAGCCGCAGGGGATCCAGACCTGCATCCCGTACCATTACGTCTCGCAGCAGGCCGGCCCCTGCCGTCATGGGCAGCATCTGCCCTAGCCACTTCCGAGCTCCCGACCACTCTTCCGTGGGGGTAGCCAGGAGAAAGAGGAGGCCAAACTGGCTCAGGATCAGCAGTTGTTGAATGCGCTTCCAGATTAAGGCGGCGGATCCCAGTAAAAACGAGAAGCCATAGGCCCCCAGCACCACGCTCAAAAGCGGCAGCACCAAGCTGGGGGGAAAGCGCAGCCGGCTGCCCGTGAGCAACAAAATGATCCCCAAAACGACGACGACAATGGCAAGGCGCAACACCAAGCTGGCACAAGCCCGCGCCAGAAACAGCGTGGCTGCGGAAAACGGCGAGAGCAACACCTGCTCTAGCGTCCCCGTCTGGGCTTCCACCTGCAGGTTGAGAGCAATGTCGTTCACCACAAAAATGACCAGCGTCCAGAGCACATAGCCAATCACCACCGCATCCAGCCGTTCGCCAAACTGGGAGGCTGGCCCTGCCACATGCTGAGCGCCGGCAAAAAGGGCATAGAAGAAAAAGGTGGTGATGAGGATCCCGCCCAGGGCTTCTGCCGGATAGCGGATGTACTGGGTCCAGGTGCGCTTTAGCTCCGCCCAAAACAGGTACAGCAGTGGCCTCATCCCTGCTTCTTTTCCCTTTTCAGCAGCTTGAGAAAAATGTGGGTGAGATCGGCTTCCTCTCGCTTGACGCTGAGCAGGGGCAAGGGCTTGAGGATCTCTAGCACTTGATACAAAGCCTCCGAGGAGCCCCTAAACCGCAACTGATGAGAGCTGAGAATCTCCACCCCTTGCTGGGCTAGGCGTTCCGCCCGGCTGGGATCCAGCTCCTGTTCCAACTCAATCCGATAAGTACCGGCTGCGCTGGCAAACTGCCGGATCAACTCCTGCGTGGGGGCCTGGACGAGAATCGTTCCTCGCTCGATTACAGCCACTTGGTTCGAGAGCGCCTCAGCTACGTCCAGTTGGTGGGTGGTGAGGAGAATGGCCCGACCCGAAGCAGCAATTTGGCGGATGAGGGATCTCACCGCTTGCGCCGCCTCCACGTCCAACCCCAAGGTGGGCTCATCCAACAACAGCAGAGCTGGCTGGTGCAGGAGGGCAACGGCGATGGCCACCTTCTGCTGCATGCCGCGGGAAAGGGTTTGCACAGCAACCTCCCCTTTCTCCCCTAGGCCCAAGGTCTCCAACAGCTCTAGCCCCCGTTGCCGAGCAGCTTTAGGAGACAGCCCCCGCAGCACGCCAAAGTACTCCAAGTTCTGCAAGGGGGTCAGCCGCCAGTAGAGGTTGCGGTTGCCTTCCAGCACCGCCCCCACCTGGGCCAGCGCTCCAGGCTCAGTGTGGGGATCCCGCCCTAGGATGCGCACGCTGCCGGCATCAGGCCGGATCAGACCAGCGATGATCTTGATGGTGGTGGTCTTGCCTGCCCCGTTGGGCCCCAGAAAAGCCAGGATCTCCCCTGCTGCTAGCGTTAGGGAGACATCCACCACCGCCTGCACTTGCTTGCCTCCCTGCCGGTAGGTCTTCTGGAGGTGGTGCACTTCGAGAACCTTCATGAGACAGGCTCTAGGGAGGCGTTGGGAGCCCGGCTTCCGTCTGGGTCAAGGCCAGGCTCATCTTGTCTAGCCACTGCAAAAGGTTTTCCAGTTGCTGTGCCGGCGCCAGCATTCCCAGCCCCCGCACCGTAACCTTGCCCGGCTGGTAAACCAAGCGAGACTGCACATGAGCTGGCAGGGCTTCCTTAAGACGGTTCCAGGCCGGCTCCTCCATGGGGGTTTCCAAAATAACATGCTCTTTGGCGGGCCTGATGCGGGAAAAGCCCAGGGTGCGGGCCAAAATCTTCAGCTCCATCACCCGCAGCAGTTCCTGGGCAGGCTTGGGCAGGGGGCCAAAGCGGTCTTGCCATTCCTGCGCTATTTGGGAAAGCTCCAGGCGCGATCCGGCAGCCGCCACTTGGCGATAAGCCTGCATTTTTTGCTCCTCGTCAGGGATATAGCTCTGGGGAATCATAGCCGTAACGTTGAGGTCGATCTGGGTGTCCTCCACCTGCGGGATCTTCTGGCCGCGAATTTCTTGGATGACCTCCTGCAGCATTTCTAGATAGAGATCAAGGCCCACCGCATTGACTTGTCCCGATTGCTCCGTTCCCAGCAAATTGCCAATGCCGCGAATTTCCATATCCCGCAGAGCCAACTGGTAGCCAGATCCCAGTTGGGTAAATTCTTGAATGGCCTGCAGGCGTTTGCGGGCCTCCTCGGTGAGGATCCCATCCTCTCGGTAGAACAGCCAAGCATAGGCTTGGATCCCGGCCCGGCCCACCCGCCCTCGCAATTGGTAAAGCTGGGCCAACCCAAACTCCTGGGCATTTTCGATCAAAATGGTGTTGACACGAGGAATGTCCAAGCCGGATTCAATAATGGTGGTGCAGACCAGGATATCGATTTCGCCATTGTTAAAAGCCAGCATGGTCGCTTCCAGCTCCCCTTCCGGCATCTGCCCATGAGCAATGGCAATGCGAGTGCCGGGCACCCATTCCCGCAATTTGGCAGTGGTTTCTTCGATCCTTTCAATGCGGTTGACGACGTAAAAGACTTGCCCGCCGCGATCCAACTCCTGGCGGATGGCTGTGCGAATGACCTCAGGGTTGTAGGGAGAAAGGTGAGTTTTAATCGGGCGCCGCGACGGAGGCGGAGTTTGGATCAAGCTCATTTCCCTCAACCCTGACAAGGCCATATACAGCGTGCGGGGGATAGGGGTAGCCGTAAGGGTGAGCACATCCACCTGGGTTTTGAGGAGCTTGATCTTCTCTTTTTGGTTGACGCCAAAGCGATGCTCCTCGTCAATCACCAAGAGGCCCAAATCGCGAAATTGCACGTCTTTGCCCAAAAGTTGGTGGGTGCCTACAATTACGTCCAGCTCGCCGCTTTTAAGCCGGGCCAGGATCTCTTTTTTCTCCTCGGGAGTGCGGAAGCGGTTGAGCAACCCCACCTGAATGGGGTAGGGGGCAAAGCGCTCTTTGAGAGTGTGGTAGTGCTGCTGGGTGAGAATGGTGGTTGGCGCTAGAAGAGCTACCTGCTTGCCGGCGGTTACGGCCTTAAAGATGGCGCGGATGGCCACCTCCGTTTTGCCAAAGCCCACATCGCCACACAGCAGTCTATCCATGGGGCGAGGGGACTCCATATCCCGCTTGATCTCCTGGACAGCGCGAATTTGGTCCGGCGTCAGGGGGTAGGGAAAAGACTCCTCAAACTCCTGCTGCCAAGGGGAATCCGGGGGGAAGGCGTAGCCCTCCTGCTCGGCCCGTTTGGCGTAGAGCTGCAGGAGATCAAAGGCCACTTTTTTCAGACTCTTTTTGACTTTTTGTTTGGTCTTTTCCCAGGTGCTGCCGGACATTTTGTGCAGGGCAGGTGGCCCATCGCTGCTAGCCCGGTAGCGCGAGAGGGAGTTGACTTGGTCGGCAGCCACCCGCAGCAGGCCGTCGCTGTATTGAATAACGAGGTACTCCCGGGTTTCGCCGCCGATGGTGAGGCTTTCCAAGCGCAGGAACTGGCCAATGCCATGGGCCCTGTGAACGACAAAATCCCCCGGCTTGAGCAGGTTGGGATCCACCTGGCGAGAGCTGGCCTGGCGGCGCTTGCGCACATAGGTGGGAGTGGCGAGGCTGTGCTGGCCGAAAAACTCCCGGTCGGTGAGCACCACCCACCCCAGCGTGGGCAGCAGGAACCCCTCCAGCTCAGCCAAGCCGGAGTACTTCAGGGCCACTGGCGTGTAGGACTGGAGCTGGCGTTCAATGGCTGGAAAATCTTTGGGGTTGGGCACGTACTGGGCCGGGCAGTCGTGTTCTTGCAGCAAGGCCACCGTGCGGGAGGGCTGGGCGGAGAGGATCCACACCCGCAACTGCTGCTTGCGGTACTCGCGCAGGGTTTTGGCCAGGGATCCAAACTGGTGGGGAGCGGCAGGGACAGGCCGGCTTTTGAGGTCAAGGGCAGCTTCAGCCTCGCCGGCAGGGGCAAAAGCCCGGGCCAACAGGCGGGGGAAGGGATCCCAGTCGGGAGCCGCAAGATCAAAGAGACGGTGGAAGGGCACTAGAGCCGGCTCAGCAGCTTGGGCCAACTGCCACTGCTCCTGGGCGTGGTCTAGCCACTGCCGGCTGTGGGCCTGGCACTGCTCTGGCTCGTCGATCAGGATCAAGGTATTGGGATCCAAATAGCTCAGCAGGCTGGCCGGTGGATCGTAAAGTAGGCCCAGAAAGCGGCGCAAGCCCTCTGGGGGAGGGGACGACTGCTCCAACTGCTGCCGAAGACCCTGGGAAAGCTGATCGGCTTTTTCCTGTAGAGCCGGCCAGAGGATGGGCCCGTAGCCGGTGGGAGTTAGCCAGACATGGGGGATCCCGTCTTGAGAGCGCTGGCTCACCGGGTCAAACTCCCGCAGCCGCTCCAGTTCATTGCCAAACCACTCCAGGCGCACCGGCCATTCGCAGGCCACCGGAAAAACGTCGAGAATATCGCCCCTCTGGCTCCACTGTCCCTCGCTTTCCACCAGGCTTACCCGCTGATAACCTAGACGACTCAACTGCTGCCCCAACTGCTGCGGCGACAGCTCCGCGCCGGGCTCCAGCTTGAGGCAGAAAGACTGAAACACCTCTGGTGGGGGAAGGTGGGGTTGTATGGCCCGCTCCGTGGCCACAATGGCCATGCCCTTTCTGCCCTGGAGACAGTCGGCCAGCACCTGGAATTGTCCCCACACCAACTCCGGCTCCAGGTCAAACGGCTCATAGGGGGAAGCCTCGGAGGTGGGATAAAGCTGCACGCTCTCCCAGCCCATGCCCTCCAGTTGGGCTGTCCAGCGGCCCGCCTCTTCCAGCGTGGCGGTAACCACCAATAGGGATCTCCCTTCCTGCTGGGCCAAAGCCGAGGCGATCAACCCCTTGGCAATCCGCCCCCCTCCCTGCAAAGCAGCCCGTCGCTGGGATCTCAGCCGGACGGCCAACTCTTGCACCAAGCCCGATTGGGCAAGAAAGTGCACCAGTGGGATAAACGACATCTTTCCACCCCAGACTGCAAACTCAAGCCGGGATCCCAATTCTGGCATTTGTAGCCGCTGGAAACCTCAACAAGCCCTTTCCGGAGTGGGAAAGTTAGTTGGCTACCAGCCTTGAGGCTGCCAGGCCGATGCTCCAGGGCCGAGATTTTTTGTATCCCATGTTACAGGAAAAAGCTGGCACTCCCAGGATTCTAAAGTTAACCCTTAGACTTGAACAGCCTGCGCGTTGTCTTGCCCAAGATGTAACCCTAGGAGCAGCGGAAAATAGATCTCCTAAAGTTGTAAAGCTGTACTCATTACAACCCTCCAAGCTTAGGGAAAATTATGTTTCTAGACACCGTCACCCTTTCTCGACTACAGTTTGCCCTCACGGCCATGTTTCATATGCTATGGCCGGTTTTAACAACAGGAATGTCCATCTATCTTGTTGTAATTGAAGGACTTTGGCTGAAAACTCGCAATCTAGATTACTATCGCCACGCTCGCTTCTGGTCAAAGATCTATGTGTTAAACTTTGGCCTTGGCGTGGCCTCAGGCTTGCCGATGGCCTTTCAGTTTGGCATGAACTGGGCCCCTTTTTCTGAGGCGGTGGGCGACTTCTTTGGAACCATCCTAGGATTTGAGGGCACGATGGCCTTTATGCTGGAGGCCAGCTTCCTGGGGATCATGCTGTTTGGCTGGGAGCGGGTGCCGCCAGTAATTCACTGGATCTCGACAATCTTAGTGGCCTTCGGTGCCAACCTCTCCACCTTTTGGATCCTGACGGCCAACTCCTGGCTACAGACGCTGGCAGGGGGGGTATTTGTCGATGGGAAGTTTGTGGTACGTGACTACCTGCAGGCCATTTTCAATCCCTTCATGGTCAATAGCTTTCTGCACATGTTTTTTGCCACTTTGGAAACCTCTTTGTTTGTCATCGGTGGCATCAGCGCCTGGTACATTCTCAAGCGGCGGCACAGCGAGTTTTTCTCCCGCTCCTTCAAACTGGCCCTAGTGATGGCGCTAGTGGTGGCCCCTCTGCAGGTGTTTATTGGCCACTTGAGCGCGGAGCAAGTGTATCGCTATCAACCGGCCAAGCCGGCGGCCATGGAGGCCCAGTGGGAGACGCTCCCCGCCGGCGAGAGGGCAGACTGGAGCCTGTTTGCCTTGCCCAATGAGCGTGAGGAGCGCAACGAGTGGGAGGTGAGGATCCCCGGCGCGCTGGGCTACCTGCTCGAGTTCAAGCCCAGGCTGGATCGACCGGTGCAGGGCCTGAAAGCTTGGGATCCCCAAAATCGCCCTCACATGATTGGCCTCATCTACTACTCCTTTAGGACGATGGTGGCCATTGGCTTCTTTATGGCCGGGCTCGTGGGGGCTACCTTGATCCAGTGGTTGAGGGGCAAACTGTCGGCAGAGGCCCTTCCTCAGCAAAAGTGGCTGATGTGGGCTTGGGTTTTTGCCGGCCCCTTGGGCTACATTGCCGTCGAGGCTGGCTGGATTGTCCGCTGTGTTGGCCGGCAGCCCTGGATTGTGTACGGGCAACTGCGCACCGCAGAAGCGGCTTCCCCGCTGCCACCGGGAGAGGTGCTGTTTTCTCTAGTCGGCCTAACTGCTTTGTACACCGTGTTTTTCGTGGCCGCTCTTTACTTCGGCAGCCGCATCATCCGCAAAGGGCCTAACCTGGAGCTGCCTGCCCCCGTTCCAGCAACCCGGCCGGTGATCGTGATCGAGCCTGCTCGCCACGAGCCGGCTCGCCGTCCGGCAGAAGCTCGGTAGCGCCGCTGCCCAGGCGACATCGCAGTTGGGAACTGTCTCGAACTAGCCTGGCTAGAAATACCTAAAGCGGAGGGAAGGACCATGGAATCTTTCGAGCCTTTACAGCAGTTTCTGCCTCAAGTCTGGTTTTTTATCCTCGGTCTATTCCTCTTTCTCTATGTTCTGCTCGATGGATTTGACTTGGGGGTTGGCATCCTTTCCTTGACGGCTTCCAGCGAGACGCGCCGCAGCATTCTCATGACCAGCTTGGGCAATGTTTGGGATGCCAACGAGACGTGGCTGGTACTCATGGGGGGATCCCTATTTGGAGCCTTTCCCCTCGCCTACGCCACCATTCTCAATGCCCTCTACATTCCGCTAGTGATCATGGTGGTGGGCCTGATCTTGCGGGCTGTCTCTTTCGAGTTTCGGGAGAACGCCAACAACAAGCTGGTCTGGAACCTCGCCTTCGGAGTGGGCAGCTTTTTGGCAACCTTGGGCCAGGGGTTTGCCTTAGGCAGCGTCTTCGAAGGGATCCGGGTGGACGAAGCCGGCCACTTTGCCGGCAGCCCCTGGGACTGGCTGACCTGGCGCACGGTGCTGGTGGCTCTTACCCTGATCCAGGGGTATGTTTTGATCGGCTCTGCTTACTTGATTGTGAAAACCACGGGGGAAATCCAGAAAACCTATTACAGGACGGCCACCATCGCCACGTGGACAACTTTGCTGGGGGCAGTGTTTATTACCATCAGCACCCCCATTATGTCGGAGCAGGCGCGCTCCCAGCTTTTCTCGCCGCCTCTTTTCTATGTCTTTGCTGCAATCCCCCTTTTGGGGCTTTTGTTGGTGGCTCTGTTGCTGCGCAGCTTGCGCCGCCGAGAGGAAAATAGCCTTTTGGTTTACACCTTTCTCATTTTTGCCCTTTCTTTTATCGGCTTGGGGTTCATGATTTTCCCCAACATCATTCCTCCCAGCGTCACCATCTACGAGGCGGCAGCTTCTCCCAGTTCGCTGGTGTTTATGCTCACCTTTATTGGCTTTTTGATTCCGGTGATCTTGTCCTACAACATCTACAACTACGTGGTGTTCCGGGGCAAGATTGTAGTGCAAGAAACAGCGGCAGAAGAGGCCAAAGTTCCAGAGCCAGTTTAGGTTGGCCCAGAGTCGAAGGAATAACCCCGCCCATATGCCAGGCGGGGCAATTTTATTAGAGGCTCACCCAGCGAGGCTCTCACTCCCGCTTGAGCCATTGCCGGATCTGCTCGGCAGCCACGTCGCGACCTCCCAAGCCAAAAGCCAAAGCCACAGCCACGGCAATGGCGCCCAGCACCAGGCCAAAGGCCAGCACCACAATATCGGTGGCTACGCCCATCTGCTGCAAGGCCATGGCGCCAACGAAAACCAAAATGGCTACCCGCGCCGCCTGCGCCAGCACTCCTGAGGAGGGGTTGCCGAGGCTCTTAATCATAGAATGGGCCAAATTGGATAGGTAAAGACCGATCCCAAACACCAAAGCGCCGATGAGCACCCGCCCGGAAATGACCAACAGCCCCTCCACGATGTCGGTCAAAGCAGCAAACTGCAGCAGCTCCACGGCTGGCACTGCCCCGAACAAGACCACGCCCACCCAGACCACCAAGCCAGCAATCTCAGAGGGGGTGCGCCGCTTCACCAAGGTTGAGGGATCCCCTTCGGCGGCGGGAGCTTCAGGAGCAGGGGCCGAGGGCAAACCAAGGCCGGCAGCCAAGCGGTCGAAACCGATTGCCTGCAGCAACTGGGTCACCAAGCCAGCCAAAAACTGCCCCAGCCAGTAGAACACGGCCAGGATGAGAGCAGATCCTGCAATTCGGGGAATGGCCCGCAACACCTGCTCCAGCATCGCCACCGCTGGATCGGAGATGGCCCGGATTTCCAGGGCCTTGAGGGCGGCAATCACTGCCGGGATCAACACCAAGACGTAGGCCACTGTGCCCACCGTTTGGGCTAGCTGGGGAATGCCAAAGCGTGCCCCCAAGCGGTCCGCTGCCACCAAAAAATTGGAAACGATCTCACGCACGATGCGAGCTAGAAACCAGCCCACCACACCGATGATGAGCGCTCCCAGAATACGGGGTGCCGTTGACAGGATTTGATCCAGCAGGTTTTGCACTGGCTGCAGCGGCCCCCGCAGGTTCAGCGTGTCCAGGATGAGCGATAAGAAGAACAAGAAGATCAGCCAGTAGAAGGCGTCGCCCAGAGCTTCATTCAAGAGAAAGGGAGCGACCTCAGCGCCTCCCTCCGGCTTGGCAGCAGTTCCTTCCGCAGCCGCCTCCGGTTGGAGGGGTTGAGCCAGCCGCTCATCCAAGTTAAAGCGCCGCAGCCCTTGGATAACTGCCAGCCGGGCAACGGTGGCCACCGCCCAGCCCACCCCTAGCAGCACCAGCGCCCCGCCCAGCCGCGGCAGATAGGCGAAAATCTCTCCCAAAAACTTGTTGAGCGGATCGGAGACAGCCTGAAGCTGGAGAGCATTCAGCACCGCTACCAACACAAAAGCGAGGATAATCCAGTAAACAGCAGCAGCCACCCAGCGCTCAGTTTGCGGCGGCCTCTCGCCGGGCCTCTGGCCCATAATCCAGGTGGCCAAGCGGCTATCAAGCTGCGTCCGTTTGAGCAGCCCCCGAACGCCGAAAGCCACCACCGTGGCCACGATCCAACCCAGAACTAGAATGACAATCGCCGCCAGTAGATTGGGCATGAAATCAATGACTCTAGCCCGAAGATTGACAACAAAAGAGACGGCTTCATTGCGAAGGTCGTTTGCAGGGGTTTCCATGATTACCCTCACAGCATGAGATGTTCAAAAGAGTAGGTTAGCCTGAAGCCCTTCTTTGGGCAAGCTGGCCTGGGAGAAAGCCTCAAGCGTCAAGCAGAAACGCTGAGTCTTGCAACAAAGCTTTACATCCATTCCCAGGATGCCGATGGTTAGCCAAAGCTCCAGGGCAAAAGTTCAAGGTTCAGGCGTATAGAGGAAAACTTTTGCTTTAGAACCCTTTGCTTCTCCTCACTTAAATTGGTTTTTTCCAATACACCAGCCCATCCTCTCCGTTGTAATAGCCCCTGCGGCGTCCCAGCAATTGAAACCCTGCCGATTCATAGAGGCGGATGGCGGCCTGGTTAGAAGCCCTCACCTCCAACGTGGCCCAGCGACAGCCTGCTGCCCTGGCTTGGCTCAACAGCTCCTCCAGGATCCTTCGACCCAAACCACGCCGCCGATGGGCAGGATCCACCGCCAACGAGATGATGTGGGCCTCTTCTTCGATGCGCCAGAGGATGCCAAAGCCCACCAGCGTCCCTGGCGAGGAAAGCAGGGATCCGCAAGCGCCTTCAGGTTCTGCCACAGCCCCAATCACCAGGCTGGTGGGTCGTTCCAGCTCGGCCCGGTAGCCCTGTTCTCCCCAGTGCCCGCCATAACAGCGGCGATCCAGCTCTAGCAACTGGGGCAGGGCGGCAATGTCAAGCACCTGCAGCCGGTAGCCCATGGAGCTTAGTCTCGCCCTTTGCAGAACTCAGCCAGCCACAACTGCCCAAAGAGCTGGAGCTTGCAGTCGATCCCTCTCAACACCGCGGAGCGCTCCTGGGGCTCAAGATACTGGGCTACCGCTGCATGGCCACCTCAGGGCTTGGAGGGCTGGAGAAAGGGTGGGCGCTTGGCTCATGACTGCGGATACCAGAGGGATTCGAGGGTGTGGACAAGGGCCGCTGCCTGCTGCGGCGAAGGGGCAGTTGGCAGACAGACGGTAACATGGCCCAGCTTGCGCCCCGGGCGGGCGGGGGTCTTGTGGTACCAATGCACGGTGGCATTGGGGATCTCCGCCAGGCGCTGCCGCTTCTCGGCATAGTCGCTGGTGGAGTGCTCGTAGCCCAAGAGGTTGACCATCACCGCCCCCCCACCCTTGAGGGAGGGATCCCCCAAGGGAAGGCCAAGGATGGCCCGCAGATGTTGCTCAAACTGCGAGGTGTAGCAGGCTTCCAGGGTGTAGTGGCCGGAGTTGTGAACCCGCGGCGAGATCTCGTTGATCCAGATCCCAGCCTTGGGATGAGGCGGCGGCACCCAGAACAACTCGATGCCGAACACCCCAACCGCTTCTAGCTTTTCCATCACCTTAACTGCCAAGTCCCGGATCTCGGCCTCGACCGTTGGGGGGATGCGGGCGGGCACGAGGACGTGGCGACAGATTTGGTTAACCTGAACAGTCTCCACTACGGGGTAGACCCGGATCTCCCCCGTCAGCCCCCGCGCCACCATCACCGCCAGCTCCCGCTCAAAGGGGATCCACTCTTCCACAAGCAGCGGGATCCCCCTGTACTCGGCAAGGGTCTGTTGCCAAGCCGCGCGATCGGGCAAGATGCGGGTGCCCTTTCCGTCGTAGCCCTGCCGCCGCCGCTTGAGCACCAAGGGAAAGCTCAGGCTAGATAGATCTGCCGTCTCTGCCGGCCAAAAAGAGGGCACCGGCAACCCCAGCTCTGCCAGAAACTGCCGCTGGCGCAACTTGTCTAGCAACGGCTCCAGGGTGCTAAGGCGAGGGCAAAAGCGGGATTCTTCCGGATCCAGCCTTTTTAGCTCCGGCAGCAGGATGAACTCGTTTTCAAAAGTTACCACTGGGCAGCGCTGCAATAGCTGGGCTGTAGCCTGGGTGTCGGTTACAGCGCCCCAAACTACCCCATCGGCCACCGCCACTGCCGGATCGGTGGGGGCAGCCGCCTGCACAATCAGCGGAATCCCCAAGGAGCGGGCCGCCAAAGCCAACATCTGCGCCAACTGCCCCCCGCCGATTACCCCTACGGGCTGCATCTGGGTTTGGGACTTCACTTCTATACTGAGAGGAGAAGCACCGTCTAGTCTACCGCCCTTGGCCCCTACCTCTAGGGCAAGGAGAAGCACTGTGGAGTCATCCAAGCTAAAAGAACTCATCGACCGGGCTTTGCAGGACAAGATCCTCACCCGCGCCGAGCAACAAGAAATCCTCCAGGCAGTTACCGCCGATTCCCAGGTCTCACCGGAAGAACACGAACTGCTGGAAATGATTGTGGAGCGCCTCAACAGCGGCGAGATTCGCGCCGTGGATTGATTCCTTTTCTAGTCTTGCCCAAAAGTAAGTGGCAGCTTGGAAGCAAGCAGTTGTCAGCGCAGCTCCAAAGGGCTGGGATAGACTGGAGATCCCCTGGCTCTATATAGCATGCTGGCGCCATGAGTTCTCGCTCCTCAGACTGGTTTACGCGGGCACGCCACTTCTTTTACGGCACAGCCACTGCCCTGGTGGAGCTCCTGGAGGATCCCCAGAAGCGCGCCGAAAGTTTCGGCCGTCTTTCTGGCGACTGGGCGGCGCTGGCTGCAGAGCTGGAGCAAAAAGGAGAGCAGATTGAGCAAGAGGCTGTTCGCTACCTTAAAAGCCTCCGCCATGAAGCCACCAAGGCTCCTGGCCCAGCCGTAGAGAGCCAAACACCGGCCCCCCAGAGCGGCTCCCCAACCGCCACCATCTCCAAAGAAGAAATGGGCGAACTGATGGAGCTGATCCACCAGATTGAGTCCTTGCGCCTGGAGCTAGAGCGGTTGCGCACGGAACCCTGCTCGGATGCTGGCCTTTCTGCTTGATCCCAACGCCCGTGCGGTTTGACGTTGTTACCCTTTTCCCAGAGTTTTTTGAATCGCCCTTGCGCATTGGCTTAGTGGGCAAAGCCCTACGGCAAGGGATTGCCGAGGTTCATCTCACCAACCCGCGCGACTTTGCCGCCGATAAGCACCGCCGGGTCGACGATGAGCCCTATGGGGGCGGGGTAGGCATGGTGCTCAAGCCAGAGCCCTTTTTTGCTGCTGTCGCCTCCCTGCCTTGCCTGGATCCCCGCGAGATCATCTTGCTCACGCCCCAGGGACAACCCCTAAACCAAGCCCTGCTGCGGGAGCTGGCCCAAAAGGCCCAGCTCATCCTGCTCTGCGGCCAGTACGAAGGTTTTGACGAGCGGATCTGCCAGTATCTAGCCACTCGCGAGGTGTCGCTGGGGGATTTTGTGTTAACAGGGGGGGAGATCCCGGCACTGGCCTTGATCTACGGCGTGATCCGTCTCTTGCCTGGCACGGTTGGTAAGGTAGACTCTTTGAAGAAGGAGAGCTTTGAGGAGGGTCTGCTCGACTATCCTCAGTACACCCGCCCAGCCGAGTTTCTGGGGTACAAGGTGCCCCAGGTGCTCCTTTCAGGTAACCACGAGGCCATTGCCCGATGGCGTCTGCAGCAGCAGTTAGTACGCACCTGGCAACGGCGGCCGGATTTGCTGGCCAAACGTCCCCTCACCCCCGAAGAACAACAGTTGTTGGCTGAAGGCCTGGCCGAGCAGCGCACTGAGGTGGAGAAACAAGATGCGAGTGAACTGTCTCAACTCCCTTCTCAGCCTTGCTGACCATGGGGCTAGGATTCTGGGGCTGCTGCTGGTGGGGATCCTGACCAGTTCTGGGCTTGCTCTAGCCCAAACTGGAAGTGGCAACGAGGCCATTTATCGCGACGGCAGAACCCCGCTGTTCAACGGCTCCAGCCTTGATATGAGCGATCTCTTCCGGGCTGCTGAACTCCTCTCCCGCCAGAGGGCCACCTCCCGCTGGGACAGCCGGGCGGCCATCGATGCCGCAGTGGAGCAGTTTAACCAATCCCGCCGTCGCCCCTTGCTGTTTTCGCCGGGAGCAGGGAGATCCAAAACCCCTCTTGCTCGCTAACTTAGCTCCCCTCCTCAACCTAACCTGTGTTAGGATCGCAAGGCTATTCTTGTGGGCGCTAAGCAATAGCGCCAGGTTTTCGGGATCCCCTAGGAGATACTGCCGTGGTTAAGAGTACCCCCTCCAGCAAAACCGATAGGGAGCAGCACCTGGATCCCGCTAGGCGGGGTCACTCCAAGGACAGTTCCACCGAGTCCAAGGGGATCTCGGGCTTCCTCCAAGAGACGCGGGCCGAACTGGCCAAAATTGCCTGGCCAAGCCGTCGACAATTGGTTAGCGAATCCATTGGCGTTTTGCTAATAGTGCTGGCCTTCGCCTCATTTATTTACCTGGTTGACCAGCTGTTTGGCTGGGTAGCCACTCAACTGTTCTCGTAGCTTTAGGCAGGGGAGGGGAGAGGAGGTGAAGTATGAGCCCAGGGTTAGAGCAGCGGCGGAGACGCCGCAGAGACTACGTTGAGCCCCTAGAAGCTGCGGAAACAGAAACGACTGCGGAAGAAGGGGAAGGTCAAAGCCAGCGCAACTTGCGCTGGTACGCCGTTCAGGTAGCTGCTGGCTGCGAAAACAAAGTTAAAAGCACTCTCCTGCAGCGGGCAGCAGCCCTGGATGTGGCCGATCAAATCGTCGAAGTGGTGATCCCAAAGCGGGTGGGCTTCAAGCTGGATCGATCCGGCAAGCGCCAGGAGCAAGAGGAAAAGATTTTCCCCGGCTATGTGCTCGTGCGCATGGATCTCAACGACGACACCTGGCGGGTGGTGAAAACCACTCCCAATGTCATCAACTTCGTTGGCACGGAACAGAGACGGCCCTATGGTCGCGGTCGGGGGCATGTGACACCGCGGCCCCTCAGTCCCAGCGAAGTTCAGCGCATCTTCAGCACCGCTGAGGTGGAGGCGGTGCCCCTCAAGATTAACCTGGCCCCTGGGGATCGCATTGAGGTGCTGTCTGGCCCCTTCCAGGGGTTCTACGGCGAGGTGGTGGATGTCAGCCCAGAACGGGGCAAGCTCAAGGCTTTGATCTCAATTTTTGGGCGGGATACTCCGGTAGAATTAGAGCTTGGTCAAGTGCGAAAAGAGGTGTAACTGCGTTGCATGGCTAAGAAACTGGTGGCAGTAGTCAAGCTGGCCATCCAGGCGGGCAAAGCCACCCCCGCCCCCCCCATTGGCCCCGCCTTGGGTCAGCACGGGGTCAACATCATGGCCTTTTGCAAGGAGTACAATGCCAGAACGGCGGATCAGGCGGGCATGGTGGTGCCGGTCGAGATCTCCATCTACGACGATCGCAGCTTCACCTTTGTCCTCAAGACGCCGCCAGCCTCGGTGCTGATCAAGAAAGCCCTTGGCATTGAGTCAGGCTCCAGCGAGCCCCACAAAGTCAAGGTGGGATCCCTGACCCGCGCCCAACTCCGCCAGATTGCCGAGCAGAAGCTGCCAGATTTGAATACCAACGATGTGGAGGCGGCGATGAGAATCATTGCCGGCACTGCCCGGAGCATGGGAGTAACGATAGTTGACTAGGGCTCCGCTAGCCCAGCTTGTTTGTCGTTTTGGGGGAGAGAAGTTCTCGCCAGAACCCCGAGGAGAAGTTATGGCTCGAAAACTGTCCAAACGCATGCAGGCTTTGCGGGAGAAGATCAAGCCCATCCCCTATCCCCCCGCTGAAGCCATTGCCCTCATGAAGGAGACAGCCACTGCTAAATTTGACGAGGCGGCTGAAGTTCACATTCGCCTGGGGATCGATCCCAAATATGCTGACCAGCAGCTGCGCTCTACGGTGGTTTTGCCACGCGGCACTGGGCAAGAAATTCGAGTAGCGGTAATTGCCCGCGGCGAAAAGGTGGTGGAAGCCCAGAATGCTGGGGCCGACCGAGTGGGGTTTGAGGATCTCATCGAGGAAATCAGCAAGGGCGTGATCGACTTCGACCTGCTGATTGCCACTCCCGATGTGATGCCCCAGGTGGCCAAGCTGGGGCGCCTGTTGGGGCCACGCGGCCTGATGCCCTCTCCCAAGGGGGGAACGGTTACCATGGATCTGGCCCAGGCAATTAAGGAGTTCAAGGCCGGCAAGCTGGAGTACCGGGCGGACAAAACTGGCATTGTCCATTTAATCTTCGGCAAGTGTCAGTTTCCGGTTGAGGCGCTGCTAGAAAACCTAAAGGCAGTGCAGGAGTCGATTGACCGCAACCGTCCCCCTGGAGCAAAGGGCAAGTACTGGCGAACTATGCATATTTGTGCTACGATGGGCCCTTCTATTGAAGTTGACGTTAATGCCCTGCGGGAGTTAAAGTTGGTTGCCTAGGTCTGGCGTAATAAGGTAAGTTGACTAGGGCAAATTTTGGCCAGGGAGGGAGCCAAACGGGAAACCTTTCCACAGTTGAAATAGAGAGCCGAAGACAGCAGGCGCCAAGTGGCTTAATCTCCTGCCGAGGCTTGGGTAGAGTGGGAAAAATTCCCGAAGCTTATGCTTGCCCAAATGCGTCTCGGCGGAGGCTGGGGCGCATTCCTTTTGCAGTGGCAACCACATTACAGACAATCGAGGAGGTGAGCGCGTGGGCAAGCAATCCTTAGCAAAGAAAGCAGAGGTAGTCGATGAGGTTCGATCCCTGTTGCAAGCTAGCCAAATGGTGCTGGTCATCGACTACAAAGGTCTAACCGTTGCTGAGATGAACCAGCTGCGGGCGGAGCTGCGCAAAGCAGACGCCGTCTGTATGGTGGTTAAAAATACCCTGATGCGGCGGGCCGTTGCTGACCTTAAGGCTTGGGCAGGGATCCTGCCTTTCTTGTCCGGGCCAACGGCTTTTATCCTGATCCGGGGCAATATCGCGGCGGCCCTGAAGGCGTATCAAGACTTTGCCCGGCAAACCAAGAAGACTGAGTTTCGCGGTGCTGCCGCTGAGGGGCTGTCTCTGACCTTGGATCAGGCCAAGGCCATTGCTGACCTGCCGCCTAAGGAGGTGCTCCTGGCCCAAGTGGCAGGCAGCCTTAAGCTAGTAGCCACCCGACTGGCGGTTGGGCTCAATGCTGTGCCTAGCCAGGTGGCCCGCGGTATCCACGAGATCCCGGCCTCACTGGCGCGGGCTGTGCGAGCCATTGCCGACAAGGAGGCGGCCTGAAGGCAGCCGCTTCGATGGGCCAACGGCTCAATTGCACCCTGCTACTTCTTGTTACCTAAGGAGACACAACCATGGCTTCAGAGCGTGTTCAAAGCATCCTGGAAGAGCTGAAGACCTTGACTTTGTTGGAAGCTGCCGAGCTGGTGAAAGCCATTGAAGAGACCTTTGGCGTCAGTGCAGCTGCACCGGTAGGCGGCATGGTCATGGCTGCTCCCGTGGCGGCAGCAGCGGCACCGGCACCAGCAGCGCCGGCTGAGCCGGTAGAGGAGCAAACGGCTTTTGATGTCATTCTCGAGGCTGTTCCTGCCGACAAGAAGATTGCCGTTCTTAAGGTGGTGCGCGAGCTAACCGGCTTAGGCCTAAAGGATGCCAAGGATCTCGTGGAAGCTGCTCCCAAAGCAGTTAAGGAGGGAGTCTCCAAGGAGGAGGCCAACGAGATCAAGAAAAAGCTGGAAGAGGCCGGCGCCACGGTTAAGATCAAGTAGTCGGAGGTGGGGAAGAGGCGTTTTTTTTCCTGCTCTCTGCCGAAGCTGCAAAAGAGGGGAGGGGCGGTTTGCCCCTCTTTTTTGCTGGTTTCTACCCCTCAAAACGGGTTGCCGGGGGGCTCGCGGGGGCTGCAACTTCGACCAGCGCTCATCGCCGGATGGGGAAAGAGCCCTCGTCAGGAGGTCGGAAACCATTACAATGGGTTACGGACGTTTGCCACCACCCCCCATGGACTTCGGAGTCGGATTTCTCTCCAACAATGTCATGCTGCCGATCCTGGATTTTTTCTACGGGATCGTGCCCAGCTATGGTCTGGCCATCATCTTTCTGACATTGGTGATCCGCTTTGCCCTCTACCCCCTCAATGCCGGGTCCATCCGCAACATGCGGCGCATGAAAGTCATTAGCCCGGTGATGCAGCGGCGGATGCGAGAGATCCAGGAGAGGTACCGCGACGACCCGCAAAAGCTGCGCGAGGCCCAGGCCAAACTCTACAGCGAACTAGGGGTTAACCCGCTTGGGGGGTGCCTGCCGCTGCTTATTCAAATGCCAGTGCTGTTTGCGCTCTTTGCCACGCTGCGGGGATCCCCTTTTGCGGCGGTAACCTACGACGTCAACCTGCAGATCTTGCCAGCAGAGGTGGCGGCTGAGGTGGTACCCACTCCCTACGTCAGCTCCAGCAAGAACATCTTCGTCGCCGACTCAGTCCACAAGCCGGTGGTGCTGGTGGTGCCTAAGGGTACCAAGGTTGCCGTAGGGGAGCAGGTGCAGTGGATGCTGCAAGGGCCAGGGGGCAAACCCTTCGAGCAACTGGTAACAGAAGCGGGGGGAGACCCCAAGCTGTTGCAGCCAGCTTGGAGGATTGTCAAGGGAGAGGAGCGGGTCCAGCTCCAGCCCGATGGCACCTTGCTGGCCCTGCAGCCGGGGGAGGTAGCGCTGCAGGTCTCGATTCCAGGCTTGGCCTCAGATACCGGCTTTCTATTTATTGATAAGCTGGGCCGCGTTGGCGCTTTTGACCCCGATGGAACCATCCACTGGGATATCATCGCCATGGTCGCCCTCTTTGGCCTTTCCATCTACCTCAACCAGGCCCTGACCAATACCGGCCAGGAGGATCCCAGCCAGAGCTCGATGGCCCGCATTACCCCGGTGCTGTTCTCGGCGATGTTTCTATTTTTCCCCTTGCCGGCTGGGGTTTTGCTCTATATCCTCGTCTCCAGCATTTTCCAGACGCTGCAGACCTTCTTGCTCTCGCGAGAGCCTTTGCCAGAGAGCCTGCAGCAGTTGGTGGAAGAGGAACGGCGCCGTGCTGCCCAGGTTAGTAAGGAGGTAGACCGAGCAGTAAAACCCAAAGCCGCTGGGGGAGCTCGGGAATCTTTGCCCTTTGAGCCCTAAGCAGTCCTCTGGCCGCTGGGTGGGTGGGCTTGCAGTTAACTGGTTGATAGTCTTTCAGCAGTTGGAAGCTGTTGGGATGAGCCACCCTGAGTCTTCTACAGGTTCCCCAAGGGGAGCCGCCGCTAAGAAATCCCACCCGCAGTTTGAAGAGACCGCTGCTCCTTTCCAAGCTAAGCTTTCTCCCGCCGAGCAGCGAGAACGGGCTAGAGAGTGGTTGCAGCAGGTGCTATCGGCCATGGGGATACCGGCAGCAGTGCGGGTAGTGGGCGAGGTGATTGAAATTGAGGCCAGTTCTCTCACGCCTGCGCAAAAGCAAGTCCTGCTTTCCAAAGTGCCCCCAGGGCCCGTCCCCAAGGAGACTAAAGTTGACGAAGAGCGTACCCCAGTAGTGCTGGATGCTTTGCAATATCTGGCCAACACCCTTCTCAACCTCAACCAGCCAGAAAACCAGCAACAACCCTATATCTTGGACCTAGACGGCTATCGGGAGCGCCGTTTGCAGGAGTTGAAGGCTTTGGTGGCTACGGCTGTGGAGAAAGTGAGAGCAAGTGGTCGGGAGTACGAGTTTCCCGAGCACCTTTCGGCTGCCGACCGGCGGCAAATCCACACGCTCCTCAAAGACCCTGCCTATGCTGACCTAGAAACCTTTAGCCGAGGTAAAGAGCCGGATCGCCGCTTGGTCATCCGCCGAGCCCCGCGCCGGGGTAAGTGAGGGCGCAGCTAAGGGACCCCAACTGTCTGGAGGGAAATGGGGCTATGCTGAAGCCAATTCGTCTATCCGAGCTGCGGCAGCTGCCTGGCCAAACCCAGGAGGTACGGTTTCGGCAGTTTTTCGCTGGCTTTGAGAGCCTGACACCGGTGGGGGGATTCCTGCGGGTCAGCCACCGAGGACACTTTGTTGAGGTAAGGGCCCAGGCCCGCACCATCGTGACTCTTGCTTGTCACCGCTGCTTGCAGCAGTTTAACCACCGGCTGGAGCTAGATGTTGAGGAGATCATTCTCATTCGCGAGCCCAACTCTGGCCCTCCACCCCTGGAGCTGGAACTGAAGGAGGAAGAGGATCTGCTGGAAAGCTTGCCCCCCAACGGTGAGCTGGATGTGGAGGACTTGATGCGCCAGTACCTGCATTTGGAGATGCCCACCCAGTTGCCCTGTCGCCCCGATTGCCCAGGTATTGTGGTGGAGTCGGCTGCGCCGGCAGGGGATCCCCGCTGGGCGCCGCTGGCAGCTCTTCTCAAAGAGATCTCCTAGAAATACCGCTTCATTTGGATCCGAAAGCGGCCTTTTTTCGTCTCAACCACCTCTTCAATTTGCAGCCGACCCCGACTGCGGATGGCAACCCAATCCTGAGGGCTAAGGAGGTAGCTGGCTTGGGTAACTGGCTTCCAGTTGACTCGTACTTCTCCCCGCTGGATCTCTTCCACCATTTTGCTGCGGGAGATGCCGAATCCGGCTGAAGCCACTGCGTCCAAGCGCAAAGAGGCTTCCACACTGGTAATGGACTTTACCCGCAGCGGCTGCACCTTTAATTGGTTGAGAGGGATGGAGCTAACCTTGACCGGCACACTGCGCACTTGCTTCAGGTTGAGGCTGAGATAGTCCACCAGTTCAGGTACCACGATAGCCTGCGCGCCTGCTTCTCCAACTGCGAGAATGTCTCCCACCTTCTCGCCGGCAATTCCTGTTGCTAGAAGGGCTTCTAAAAAGTCGCCGTGAGTAGCTGGGTCGAAGAGAAAGTTCCCCTGAATTTCAATAGCCGCTAGCGGGATCCCTGCTGCCTCCACACCAACCTCGGGGCGAGCCAGGGCCAGGCGCTGGCGCTCTGCCTGGGCATAGCCTCCCCAGGCCACCACCTGCAGTTCGGCTAGCTTGTTCAATCGGCTTTGGACGGCGGCAATCTCCGGCGGCGAGAGAAAATCGCTGTAGACCACCTGCCAAGTTTTCAGGGCCTGCTCTCCTAGGTCTAGGATGCGCGCCAAGGTTTCTCGATACTCCGCTCCTTTCAGTAGTTCGGCTCTGGGCAACATGGTGGGGCGCTTCAACCCTTGCGGCTCTGTTCCGCTTGCTACATGCTAAGCTGGATTAGGGTCCTGGCGGGCGTAGCCAAGTGGTTAAGGCAGAGGATTGTGGTTCCTCCACTCGTGGGTTCGAATCCCATCGTCCGCCCTCTCTACTCGCAGCTTAAGACCAGCGTGCCTACGGCGTCGATGCTGCCGGTCCAACCGGCTTCAATCACCACGGTAGCCTCCGGCATCTCCACAATTGCCGGCCCGCACAGTTGAAACCCCACCCCCATGTACCGCCGATTGTAGACGGGCACCGGCCGCATCCGGCCCCCAAACCAGGCCTCTCGTTTCCCCTGGAGGGGATCCCCCGGCAAGGGTGGGGGGGCCTGCAGAGGGACACAAGGCAAGGCCTGCACCGCCCGTAGGCGCAACTGGATCACCTCCACCTCTTGGTCAGGATCCTGCCAGCCGTAGCGCTGGCGGTGGGCTTGGTGAAACCGCTGCTCGAGGCGGGAAACCGGATCCGACAACTGGGCCGGGATCTCCAGCTCAAAGGACTGGCCGCGGTAGCGCAGATCCAAACTCAAGGAGAGCTCCGGCTCTTGCAGGTCGGCTTGTGCCTGGCGGATGAGGGGCTCAGCCCACTGAGCCAGAAGGGATCCTCCCCCCTCCCCCTCTAGCTGCCGCAGCGGTTGCAGGACGGCCCGCCGGTAGTCCCGCCGCAGATCGGCCAAAGCCATGCCCAGCGCCGAGAGGACACCGGCAAAGGCCGGGATCAAGATGCGGCGGATCCCCAGCTCTTCTGCTAAAGCACAGGCATGCATGGGCCCAGCTCCGCCAAAGGCCAGCAGGGCAAAATAGGCGGGATCCAAGCCTCGCTCCACGCTGATGACCCGCAAAGCCCGTGCCATGGCCACATTGGCTAGGGTGCGAATGCCAACGGCCGTCTCCTCCAAACTCAAGCCCAAGGGCTCCGCGAGCGTTCTGAGGGCCTGGCCAGCCAAGTCTCGCCGTAGGCAAACGGCATCCCCCAGCCAGCCCCCATCCGGCAGGTAGCCCAGCCAGAGGTTGGCATCGGTTACCGTGGGAGCCGTTCCCCCCCGACCGTAGCAGGCCGGCCCAGGGTTGGAGCCGGCACTTTCCGGCCCCACCTGCAGCCCGCCCCCGGGTAGCAGGGAGGCCAGGGATCCGCCCCCAGCACTGACCGTGTGGATGTCGATCTGGGGCTGCTGCACCGGCAGGCCGCACACTACCGCTGACGGGGTAACCTGGGGGATGCCGTCCTGAATGAGGGCCACATCGGTGCTGGTTCCTCCCATGTCCAGGCTAAGCAGATGGGAGTAGCCACTCAGCCGGCCCAAGTAGGCCGCTCCGTAAACGCCGCCCGCCGGTCCCGAAAGCAGCGCCACCGAGGCGTGGGCTGCTGCCTGGGCAAGGGAAGTGACGCCGCCGGAGGATTGCATGATCAGGGGTTCGGGGATCCCTCGCTGCCGGCAGCCCTGGGCCAAGCGGTGGAGGTAGCCCGCCAGTGCTGGGCTGAGGTAGGCATCAATGGCCGTGGTGCTGAAGCGCTCGTATTCCCGAAACTCTGGCGCCACCTCGCAGGAGAGGGAAACATGCAAGCTGGGAAAGGCCTGTCGCAAAGCCGCCCCCAAGCGCTGCTCATGCTCTGGGTAGAGGAAAGAAAACAGAAACCCCACCCCCACGGCGCGGATTCCATCCCGCTGTACCCGCTCCCCCACTTCCCGGACTACACGCTGGATCTCCTCCTCAGTTAGCGGCTCGACCACGCCACTGGCGCTGCAGCGCTCCTTCACCTCCAGGCAGTGGTGGCGGGGCACCACCGGCTCTGGCTTGGGCTGGGTGAGGTCGTAAAGGGAAGGACGGTTTTGGCGGCCAATGGCCAGCACATCCCGAAAGCCCGCCGTGGTCAAAAAGAGAGTGGGGGATCCCTTGCGCTCCAGGAGGGCGTTGGTGGCCACGGTCATGCCATGGCAGAACACGTCCACCTCAACTGGGCCCAGCTTGTCCAGGGCAGCGAAGACCCCCTCTTCCGGGCTAGGGGTGGAGAGGACCTTGGCCGTCCGGATCTGGCCCTCCTGCAGCAGCACCAGATCGGTAAAAGTGCCTCCCACATCGATCCCCAGGCGGGTCGGGATCCCTCGTTGGCTGCCGACAGTGGACATGACTCGTGGGCGCAGGCTAACCCCTCCCTAGCTCTTTGACTCGGCTTCCAGGGCCTGTTCTTGCTGCACAAGCTGACGGAAGGCCGGCTCGTCCAAGCGGTAGTCCCGCTGCTCGATGAGATCCCGGTCAGTAGAGTAGATGGTGTCCGCTTCCTGCACCACCTCCTGGCGGCGGAAGTGGCGGGCAAAGTCAAGCTTGCGCCGCAGCACCTCCGAGGGACGCTGCAGTTGCTCTTGCCAAAACCGCCGAATGCGATTGCGGCGCTCCACTCCCTGGTTGCGGAATTGCAAGGTCAACCAACGCACCGTGGGCACTGCCAAAAACAGCGTGCCGTAGAGGAAGAGGAATCCAATCAGCGGGTAGATAAACGCCAAAAAGGCATTGCTCCCAGCGGCAGCGGCCACCTCCTCCCGCGCCCCATAGAGAATGGCCGCCAAGAAGAAATTGAGCACACCCAAGCCGGCGGCTAGGGCCAGCTGCCCAGGGGTGGCGCGGCTAAACACCCAAGGTTTTTCTTGCAACACCTCGGGAAGCCGCTGCCGTGGGCCTTCGGCGGCCGTTACCTGCAGCTCTGGAAAGCGATAGACGATATCTCCCTCCTCGCTTACCTCCGGCTGGCCGTCAAACTTGAGCAAAATGGGCAGCATGTAGTCTTCGTACTCCAGGGCAGGAGCTCCCGGCTCCACATCCAGGTAGGGCAACACCTGCTCGGCGGCAATGACTCCCCCATTGGCGCGGATGAGCTGGCCAATGAGGGCATAGCGTTCTTCTTCCAGGTTGGCATTGGGATCCCCGTCGCCAAACAGGAAGCTGTAGACCGCCTCGAGAAAGTTCATCTCCGCCTTTTCCTGGGGGGGTTGCGCCAGACCAGAATAGCCCCCGTAGGGACCCCAGAAGGGGTTGCCTACCCACAGGTCGGGAACGTAGAAGAGCCCCACCCCTCCCGAGCGGCTGCGGCTATCCTCCTCACGGCTGCTCCTACTGCTCTGCAGAGCCATCAAGGCCAGAGTAATGAAGACAATTGACACTACCAGCAGGATGCCAAAGGAAATGCGCAGGCCGTAGAGAAACCCTCCCCAAAGCCGGCGCCGCAGGGCTGCCAGCCGGTCCTGTTGCTCCTTGCGCTGGAGAATGCTGCGAAAGTCGGGCGGGAAAACGTAGGCGATCTCTCCCTGCCGCGAAACCTGAAGATGCCCCCCTGCCTTTTGGGCCAACTGCAGCAACTCTTGCTTGGCCTCCTCTAAGGCCAGGCCTGTGGTGGAGGCGATGTCTCCCAACGTAACCCGCAGGCCCAGCCGCTCTACTGCCTCCATAACCAAAGTCTGTGCCGCCACCGTCAACCTCCGCTTCTGCCTGCTGTTAACCCGCCAGCTCCCTGTTTCCAGTATCTCTCCTGTGCTGGGCATCGGCGAGAGGATTCCCTCTTGGCAGCCGCTAAGCTAGGGCAGCCAGGCCAGGGTTGCCAGCAAGGCCGAGAGGATTCCAATCAACACCCAATTCAGCCGTTGGGTATTCACCGAGGGAGCGGCCTGGGAAGGGAGGGGAGCGGGGGACGTGGGCCGAGATCCCCGCGGGCGAGGGCGTTCATAGACTAGAAGTCGGCTTTCAGGCTTGGCCTCTTCCAGGTGGCTGAGATCGGGGATTTGGATCAACCACTCCGCTGGGCGGCGTAGACGGGGAGCCTGCCAGATGCTCAACACATAGCGCGCCTGCTGGGCAAGCTCGGGATCTGGACTATATAGCAAGCTCTGCACCAGGCGGACGGCCTCCTCGGTTTCTCCAAGCGCCTCCTGCGCCAAGGCCTGCCAGAGCCGCAGCTGGCCTGCCTGGGGATAGCGACCTTGGGCCTGTTTGGCCTCCTCCAAGGCCTGTCGGTATTGTCCCCGCTCAAAGCTGGCTTGAATTCGGGCCAGGTATTGGGGCAAGGGCAAGTCTGGGGCCGGGATCGACTCGGAGTCCACGCAGCCTCCCTAGGTCAGCTTTTGTTCCACCCCAAACCCCACCAGGAGTACCTCCTGCAGCGGCTGGCCTTGAGGTGGGCGCCGGTAGTTGAGGATCTGCCGCAGGCGCAGGCGGGGGTTGAGCAGGGTGATGGTATCTACGGAAACAACGTGGGTGTAGGTGGTGGTCATCACCAGTTGCAGGGATCCCGGATCGAAGCGGAAGTCGGCCACCATGGGCCGCTCTTCCTCATAGGCGCGATCGCGCAGGTAGTCGCCTTCCAGCCCGCGGGGGCCCTCTCGCCGGGGCACAAACAACATGTTTAGCTCTTGCCCGACCTCCTCCCCCTTTTCGGAGACAGTCTCAAAGGCAAGGTGAAAGCCCAGGAAGCCGTCGACGCCGTGGTTGGGGTAGTTGTTGTCGGCCAGGACCTTCTCCTTGAGCTCAGGAGTGAGGGTGCGAATGGTGAACTCGGTGCGCGAGCGCTCCACCTCCCCTCGATCCAGGTAGTGATAGGTACGCTCGGTGTGCCAGGCGCCAATACAGCAGTTGAAGAAGTGGTGAAACTGTTGGAGGGCGTTCATGCCAAAGGGCTCGAGAGCAGGGCTGAGTTGACACCAAGCCCGATCCTAAACCGAATCGAAGACAAACAGGCACCCCAATCCCTGCAGCAGATGCCTCAGGTGGGGATCCCCTGGACCACGGACAAAGTCGCCCCCAGCAGTTCCAGAGCCCGCTGCAACTGGCGATCCTCAGGGTCGCCCAGGGTTTCTGCCGTTAGGGGAACGGGGCCCTCGCCCACCACCACATCGGGCTGGATCCCTTGGCGGTGAATGTCGCGGCCGTTGGGGGTGAGGTATTTGGCAGTCGTCACGGCCAGCCCTGAGCCATCTGCCAGCTCCATCAGGGATTGGATCAGCCCCTTGCCGAAGGTGCGCGTTCCCACCAGTTGCGCCCGCCCGCTGTCCTGCAATGCCCCCGCCAAGACTTCGCTAGCGCTGGCACTGCCTTGGTTAACCAAGACCACTAGCGGCGCCTGGGTGAGAATTTCGCCGGTGGCAGGAATGCCTTCTAGAATGCCGTGGCGATCCTTCACCAGCACGATGTTGCCCTTGGGGATCCAAAAGCGGGCAATCTCAATGGCCGCCTGCAGCAGTCCTCCGGGGTTGTTGCGCAGATCCAGGAGGTAGCCCCGCACCCCTCGGGCTTCTGCCGCCTGGATAGCCTGGCGCACTTGGGTGGCTGCATTGCCGTTGAACTGGCTGAGGCGGATGTAGGCCACCAATCCCTGGGGCAGCTCAAAGAAAGCCGTGCGCACCGGGTTAATGAGGATTGACTGCCGCACCAGCTCCACCTCCCAGATGCGCCCCTGCCGCCTTAGCCGCAGGCTAACGGTTGTACCGCTAGGGCCGCGCATGCGCTCTGCCACCTCGTCCAAGCTCAGCCCCGCCACTGGCACCTGATCCACTGCCAAGATCTCATCCTGGGGCTGGATCCCGGCCCGCTCGGCAGGGGTGCCCTCCATGGGAGCAATAACCCGCACCGCCCCCTGCTCGTCGATGGCAATCTGCAGGCCAACACCGCTCAGCTCGCCGGCAGTAGAGGTCTGCAGACTGAGGTAGTGCTCCCGATCCAAAAAGCGGGTGTAGGGATCCCCCAGGGTGGCCAACATCTCTTCAATGGCCCGATAGGTTTCCTGACGATTCTTCAAGGGCCGCGCCAGAAAACGCTGCCGCACCTGCCACCAGTTTTGCCCGTTAAACCCCGGATCCACGTAGGCCCGATCCACATACGCCCAAGCCTGGGCCAGCAGTTGCTGCTCTTCTCCCCAGCGGCTGGCCTGAGCTCGGTAGGCGCCAGTGCCTAAACTTGCCCAGAGCAGGCACCCCAGCAGCAGAATGCGGAGAACCCAGCGGATCCCCCACTCTTTCTTCTTTGGCTTTGGCGCAACCATAGACGGCAAGACGCTAAGAAAAGTTAACGTATATGAACAAGACGCAATATCGAAACCTGTTTTGCCAGCGAGAATGCGGATTCCTGCCCCCGAGCTGAGCCTAACTTAAGGAAGTCGTTAACAAATTGTGTTACAGTGCTGGTTGAGGTGGGGCTGTCCTCCACCGTGGAGTGACTTTCTCCTGCCGGGGAGATACCGAGAAATTGGAAAGAAAGGTACCATGGGCAAAGTTTACGATTGGCTAGACGAGCGGCTAGAGATTACGCCCTTCGTCGACGACGCAACCGGAAAATTCATCCCGCCGCACGTTAACATCTTCTATTGCCTTGGCGGCATTACGCTGGTGTGCTTTCTCATTCAGTTTGCCACCGGCTTTGCCATGACGTTTTACTACCGTCCGACGGTGGCCGAGGCCTTTGAGTCGGTCAACTACATCATGACCCAGGTCAACTTCGGCTGGCTGCTGCGCTCCATCCACCGCTGGAGCGCCTCCATGATGGTGTTGATGATGATTCTGCACACCTTCCGGGTTTACCTGACCGGTGGGTTTAAAAAGCCCCGCGAGCTGACCTGGGTCACCGGCGTGATCTTGGCGGTGCTGACGGTTTCTTTCGGGGTTACGGGCTACTCTCTGCCCTGGGATCAGGTGGGCTACTGGGCAGTCAAGATCGTCTCGGGAGTGCCCAGCGCTATCCCGGTGGTGGGTGATGCCCTGGTTCAGCTTATCCGCGGTGGCGAGGCTGTTGGCCAAGCTACCCTTACTCGTTTCTACAGCCTGCACACCTTTGTCCTGCCTTGGCTGACGGCGGTCTTCATGACCATGCACTTTTTGATGATCCGCCGCCAGGGCATTTCTGGACCCCTGTGATCCAGGGCTGGTTGGATCCCCTACTTTCCCTTGCTCAACCCTTTTGCCCCAGACAAGGAGAACTGCTATGCCTGTCTCGAAGCAAGCGCTGGCGACTGAGGTTATTACACGCAAAGTTGACCTGGACAACCCCAAAGTTTTGGCCAAGCTGAAGAAGAACATGGGCCACATGACCTACGGGGAGCCCGCTTGGCCTAACGACTTGCTCTTTATGTTCCCGGTGGTCATCCTGGGCACTATTGGGGTGATTGTCGGCCTGGCGGTTATGGATCCCGCGGGTGTAGGCGAGCCGGCAGATCCCTTTGCCACGCCCCTGGAAATTCTTCCCGAGTGGTACCTCTACCCTGTGTTCCACATTTTGCGCGTTGTTCCCAGTAAGCTGCTGGGCATTGCCCTGATGTTGGCTATTCCCGTGGGCCTTTTGTTTGTGCCTTTCATTGAAAACGTCAACAAGTTCCAGAACCCGCTGCGCCGTCCAGTGGCGACGACGGTGTTTTTGATTGGCACTTTGGTAACCCTGTATCTAGGCATTGGCGCCACTCTGCCGCTGGACAAGTGGGTTACCCTGGGCCTGTTCTAGAGAGCCGAATATTGATAACTCTAGGTGCAGCAGGCTGATGGCCAAGCTGCACTTTTTTTAGGGGAACTTTCCCGGGGGACTTTTCGGCAAACCTGTGGGCAAGGGGATGGTAATATCGCTACGCACTCCTCTTGCGGGGACCGCCCATGAGCGTTTCTTCTTCTGCTGCTCAAACCTATCGGATTACTGCCCTAGCCGGCGATGGGATCGGCCCTGAGATTATGCAGGTGGGTCGGGCAGTTTTGGACGCCGTTGCCGCTCAGATGGGGTTTTCCCTCCAGTGGCAGGAGGGCCTAATTGGCGGAGCAGCCTACGAGGCCACGGGGGATCCCTTGCCCCCGGAGACCTTGAAAATGGCCCAGGAAAGCGATGCCGTTTACTTGGCAGCAGTTGGCGACTTTAAGTACGATACCCTGCCGCGCCAGAAGCGACCGGAGCAGGCTTTGCTGGGCTTGCGGGCCGGCTTGGGGCTATTTGCCAACTTGCGGCCGGTGAAGATCTTCCCCCAACTGGTGCAAGCCTCCTCCCTAAAGCCGGAGGTGGTTGCTGGGATCGACCTGGTGGTGGTACGCGAGCTCACCGGCGGCATCTACTTTGGTCAGCCCCGCGGGATCTTCGTCGATGCCCAGGGGTCCCGCCGCGGCGTCAACACCATGGCCTACAGCGAGGCCGAGGTGGATCGTATTGCCCGCGTAGCTTTTGAACTGGCCCGCAAGCGACGGCGCAAGCTTTGCTCGGTGGATAAGGCCAATGTGCTGGAGGTGTCGCAACTGTGGCGGGAGCGGGTTACCGCCATTGCCGCCGAATACCCTGACGTAGAGCTTTCCCACCTCTATGTCGACAACGCGGCCATGCAGTTGGTGCGCTGGCCAAAGCAGTTTGACGTCATCCTGACAGAAAACCTCTTTGGGGATATCCTCTCCGACGAGGCGGCCATGCTAACTGGCTCCATTGGCATGTTGCCTTCTGCCTCTCTGGGAGCTACCGGCCCAGGCCTCTATGAGCCAGTCCATGGCTCAGCTCCGGATATTGCCGGCCAAGACAAGGCCAACCCCATTGCCCAGGTGCTTTCTGGGGCAATGCTACTGCGCTACTCCTTGGATCAGCCCCAAGCTGCTGACCGCATCGAACAGGCCGTCGAGGCGGTTTTGGCCCAGGGCTACCGCACCGCCGACATCTACTCGGAGGGGATGACCCTGGTCGGCTGCCGGGAAATGGGGGAAAAGATCCTGGCTGCCCTGGCTCAGCTGCCCGCCTCCTAGCAGGTGTCTCTCAGCCGTTGAGAGCTGGCCCCCTAGGTAAAGCGATAGCCAAGCTGGATGGGGTCGTGGACAGTGATCTTCTTCTTGTGGATAGAAATGTAGTTTTTCTTGCGCAACTCTCCCAAGAGACGGGTAATGGTGACGCGGGTTGATCCGATGGCTTCGGCAATAGCCTGGTGAGACAGCTTGAGGTCGATGGTTACACCATTGGGGCCAGGCACCCCGAAGTCGCGGCAGAGGATCAACAAAAAGCTAACTAGGCGGGAGGCCATGTCGCGGTGGGCCAGGGTTTCAATCATCATCTCTGTCTGCAGGATACGGGAAGCCAAGCTCTTAAGCAGCAACATGGCCAGCTCAGCGTTCTCCCGTACAGACTTTTCCACCTGTTCGATGGGCAGAGAAAGCAGCTCGACGCGAGTAAAAGCTACGGCGTGATAGAAGCGGTCGGAGCGCTGCCCGGTAATGAAGGAGAGCACACCAAAAATACTGTTCTCCCGCAGGAGGGCAACGGTAATTTCTTCCCCCCTTTCGTACACCCGCGAGAGCTTAACCGCCCCTTTGACCAAAAAGTAAACCCGCTCCGCCGGATCGCCGGGGAGAAAAATGGTCTTGCCGCGTTCATAAGTCTCGATAACCGGAGGATGGCGAGATCCTCCTAACTGCTTAAAAGCTGCAATGAGAGATTTTTCTGCGACGGCCACCACGAGATTCGTCAACCTTTCAAGGTCAGTTTATCTCTAGGATCAACCCCAGAGGTTAGCTTGGGGCACCTGGATCGAGCTGCCCACGACTCGAAGACTACCCTAAACTTAAGAGGCTCTGCCTGGATATCTTTGTAGCAAGAGCTACGTTCCTTTGTTGCGACAAGGGAAGGTTGTATGGGGATCCCGCCGGCTGAGGTTGCCACCCCTTCTCGCCCTGGCCGTCAGCACTTTACGGTGCGGATGCCAGAGCCAGCCAGTCACCTCTTGGAGGTGGAGCTGCAGATTCGCGAAGTGGAACCAGAGGTGCCCCTGCGGCTGCGGCTGCCAGTGTGGACGCCGGGATCCTACCTAGTGCGGGAGCATGCCCGCCATGTACAGGAGTTTCAGGCCCTGAGCGAGCAAGGGAGCCCTTTGGACTGGCGAAAGGTTGATAAAAACACCTGGGAGGTAGACCCACCTGGGTGTTCGGCGGTTACAGTCCGCTATCGGGTCTATGCCTATGAGCTGACGGTGCGCACCAACCATCTGGATCTCACCCACGCCTATTTCAATGGGGCGGCGCTCTTTCTCTACGTGCCTGGCCGCGAGCGGGAGCCCTATACGCTGACCGTGATCCCTCCCCACCCCGACTGGCGCATTGCCACCAGCCTGCGGCCCCTGGCCTCTCCTTCCCCAGGGGATCCTAGCGCTGGCCAGTCTTTCTTTGCTGAAGACTACGACGAGCTGGCAGACAGCCCAGTGGAAGTGGGCTTGCACCAGTTGCGCTCGTTTGCAGTGGAAGGGATCCCGCACTACTTCGTGGTCTGGGGAGCGGGCACCCTGAATTTGGATCAAGCAGTGGCCGATGCCGAGAAAATTGTCCGAACCACGGCAGCGTTTTTTGGCGGGCTGCCCTACAACCGCTACTGGTTTATTGTGCATTTGTCGGCCGGGGGATTTGGTGGCCTAGAACACAAGTACAGTGCCACCCTCAACTATTCTGGACTAGAGCTGCATCAGCCTCAGTCCTACCGCCGCTTTTTGGCGCTGCTGGCCCATGAGCTTTTCCATGCTTGGAACGTCAAGCGGCTGCGCCCTCTAGCTTTGGAGAAAATTGACTACAACCAAGAAAACTATGTGGACTGCCTCTGGTTCTGCGAAGGGGCGACCAGCTACTACGAAAATGTTATCTTGCTGCGAGCAGGGATCCTCAGTGCCAAAGAGTTTTTGCAGATCCTATCTGAGCAAATTAGCCGGCTACAGCGCACGCCAGGTCGAGTCGTACAATCGCTGCAGGAGGCCAGTTTCGATGCTTGGATCAAGCTCTACCGTCCTCACGAAAATAGCCTCAACAGCCAGGTTTCCTATTACCTCAAGGGCGCTTTAGTCTGCTGGCTGCTAGATCTGCACATTCGCCACCTTTCAGGGGGTCGGGGATCCCTGGACACGGCCATGCGGGATTTGTGGCAGCGCTTTGGCCGGTTTGAGAAAGGCTATACTAACCAGGACTTGCGGGAGGCCTTTGAGCGAGCAGCCGGTGTCGACCTTGGGCGCTTTTTTGCCGCCTACGTGGAAGGCACGGAAGAACTGGACTACGACACCTACCTCCATCCGTTCGGCCTCACCCTCAAGGCCCACTTTAGCCGCCCCAACCCTCCTCCCTACCTGGGCCTGAACTTCAACGGCGAGGGCAACCGCATCAGCGCCGTCGAGATAGGCTCCCCGGCTCAAAAAGCAGGCATCTGGGCTGGCGACGAGCTGGTGGCTTTGGATGGCTTTCGGGTAAGCGCCGCCACCTTGCCGGAGCGCCTGGCAGCCTATCAGCCCCACCAAACCATCTGTCTTAGCGTCTTCCAAGGCAATCAGTTAAAGCACTTTTGGATCCCCTTGGATCCACCCCGCCCGGATGTGTACACCCTCGAGGCCTTGCCTGAGCTCACTCCCGCCCAGAAAGCGCTCCAACAAAGCTGGTTGGGATCCCTGCTCGGCTCTTCGGGACAAGATACGCCTCTTCTTGCCTGAGAATCTTGAAACAGGCGGGTAACCTAAACCTAGTTAACCTAGGCAAAAAGTAACAATAGGGGCAAGGAGCCAATCTGATGGACCTCGTTTTGGCTTTGTTAATTGGAGTGGCTGTTGGTTTCTCATTGGGTGTTTACGTTGCCCGCCGTTACAAGGCCAATCCTAGACTAGAGGCCTGGCAGCGAGAGGTCATTAGAGAGATATCTTCATGGCTGCTGGGCCAAGAACTCGACAAAACCTTAATCAAGTTAGGAGAAGGATTGGCAGACGAGACTTCTCAGAGGTTACAGTCTATCCAAGCTGATCTTGAAGAGTTCAGGCTGCGTCTTCTAGAAAGTTATCAAAGTTTTCTGCAGGTTTGGGGTAAGGATCTTACGCAGGCTATATCTGTAAAGCTAGCTGAACATAGTGAGCAGCTCAACAGTCAGCAAGCTATCCTAGAAAACTTAGTG
Organism: Synechococcus sp. W65.1; assembly: GCF_047461615.1. Lineage (NCBI taxonomy): Bacteria > Bacillati > Cyanobacteriota > Cyanophyceae > Synechococcales > Synechococcaceae > Synechococcus > Synechococcus sp. W65.1. Next base: position 169,147 of record NZ_JANSHI010000002.1, read on the forward strand.
AAAGAAGCTAGAGGTATCTATCAGCAACTACAGGTTGCTCTTAAAAAATCTTCCAGATTAGAGATATCCCAAGCTACAGATCAAAACTCTCAAAAAGATCAGGATGCCATCCATAAAACAATAGAGAATAGTCTACCAGACGATGTACCGAGAGATAAGGAAAAAGTAGCTGCTTCTAACATGCTAGAAGTTGACATATCGAAGATAGAACTTTCTTAAACTCGAAAAACATAAAGATCAGAAGCATAGATATGGAGGAAGGGGAGTAGAAGCTAGTCAAATAGCTGACCTTATGGGTAGTCAGTACTCTTTGATCAAAAGATTCTATGGAATGATTAAGTCAAGTATGAACAGCGGAAACTCTTTCTCAATAAACCTTAGAGACGAACCTCAACAAGTAATTGGCACAACTTGCCAGGTTGCCACAGAGCTATACAAGATTGCATTTTTGGAAGAGTATAGATACTTCAGAGCGCCCAGGTGTCTGCTAGTAGCAAGAGCCAGCAGATCTCCACAAGCACTGAATTTTCTCTCAGGAAACTGGCTGGAGAGATACGTTAGGAATAGGTTGATTTGCCTTGCTAAAAGGCAAACTGGAAAGATTGATTTTCTTACATAGCAAATGCCAAAGTTACTTTGTCAAACGGAGATGATTTTGAGATGGATCTTCTCTTCCACGTTAATGATCAATTTTACTGGGTAGAGTCGAAGACAGGTGAGTACCAAGATAAAGTACAAAAGTCTTCCAAGATTGCTTCTGACCTTGGTCTTCAGAGAAACCAAGCCATCATAGTTTTGACCGACGTTAGTCAAGATGCAAAAACCAGTCTATCCTCTCTCTATCATTTGTCGTTCATCAGTGTTGATGAGGTTGAGGCTACATTTGAGAGGATCTTAAAAAGTCACCTTCGAGAAGTCTGAAAGGCACCCAAGAGCATTAGCTTAAGCCACAATTTTGACAGCTTGTTCCATACACCACCAGGGATCCTCCGCAAAAGCCGGCATGGGCGTGCTGCCCGCCTTGCCCAGGATGGCCAGCCGAACTTCCCGATCCAGCCGGGATCCCGATCCGTAAGGATCCTCAGAAGGGGGCTCCAGTCTTTGCCCCAGAGGGGGCATTGCCATGATGCCCGGCTGCATGCCAGTAGTGCTGACCCAGATTTTGAAGCGATCCACCGCTGTCTCTGCCTCTTCGGGCAGTTGCATCTGCAGCAGATAGCGAGGGCCAGAGCCGACCAACACGCTTTCGCTGGGGCGCAGGCGAGTAGGAAAGTCCGGCTGGTAGGGATAGACCAAGCCGACGCTGCACTGCCGTTCGTCAAAGACTGTTACACAGACATGCACTGGGGTGAGGGCCTTATTGCGCAAGGCGATGGCGAGGTTGCGGCCTGCCTGGATTTGCAGCTGGCCTTGGGGGTCCCGCGGCAGGGGTCTGACCTCGGCGGGCCTGGAGCCGCTGGCTGGCGTTTCCAGTTGCAGAAACTCCACTTCCAGGACATTGCTTAGGGCGTCGCTAGCCGGTTGCAGGTTGAGGAGGTTGTCGAAGGCGGCCACGTGCTCCAACAGCCGCACAAGCTTGCGGGGCAGAGCCTGCAGCTTTTTCACTGGGATGCGGAAAGCCGCCAGGGCCACGTCTTCTCCGCGGCGGTAGAAGTAATAGGTTGCATCCGGCAGCATCTCTACCCGCAGAGCCGCCGTTTCCGGTTCAGTGTAGGCCAGAAGCGGCGAGGCCGGCAGAGCCGCTACCAACTCGTCAACAGAGATCGGCACTTGGCTGGGATCTGCACAGGTGAAGGCCACCCGCAACGGCTGGAACCGGAAAGATGACATGGGCAATCCTAGAACTCGGCTCCAGAACCTCCAGATCGGCAGGCTAAGCTTTATGCTAGCTGTTGTCGCAAAGGCCAATCCTAGCTGCTGGAGATCCTGAATTTGCAATTAAACTTAACACTCCAATGAAGGGAAAGGGAAGCCAAAATCCTGTCTGCAAGTGATCCCCAATGGTCTATCCTTAGATCCTGGTGTCGGGTTTGTCGCTGGAGCAAAGCTGACGCCGTTTTCGAAGTCATTGATGGAGACCCATGTTTAGCAAATCCTTTTCTTTCCAGAAAGCGCTGGCAGCGGCGCGTCGGCGGCTGTTGATTTGCATTCTGGCGCTGGGGCTGGCTGGGTTTGCTGGGTGGCCGGCCCTGGCAGCTAGGCAGATCCCTCCGGTACCCCTGTCGCCAACTGAAACCATTACTTTTACCGAGGCGCAACTGGCCCGCGGCAAGCAACTTTTTAACAAAACCTGTGCCCAGTGCCATGTGGGGGGTCAAACCCTTCCCAACCCAGATGTGACCTTGAAGCTTGCGGATCTGGCGGGGGCAACACCTCCTCGCGATAACGTGCTGGCAATCGTGGACTACATCAAAAACCCAGTCACCTACGACGGGGTAGAGTCCCTGGTGGAATACCATCCCAACACGCAGCTCTTGAGCGAGTATCCCCGCCTGCGCAACCTTACCGAGGAGGATCTGAAGTTAATTGCTGGCTATATCTTGGTTCAGGCCAAGACGGTGCCCGGCTGGGGCGGCACCAAGAGCGAATCCCACAGTGACCTTTCGGCCTATCTCTGATGCCTGGGCAAACTCAAGGGACCAAGCGGTGGCGGATCCCTCAGCCGGCCTGGAGGTGGGCGGGGATCCTGCTCCTAGTTTGGCTGGGGTTGGCTAGCCCAGCGCTGGCCCGCGTGGATCCCTACGTGAGCCAATATCTGCGGGCAACTGGGCCGGTGGAGCTGCCCTGGGATGCGGAGGGACACACCCTTACCTTTACTCCGGAGCAGCTGAGCGACGGGAAAAACCGCTTCCAATCTGCTTGCTTGAACTGCCATGTGGGCGGCTCTACCCTGCCCGCTCCCAACATTTCTCTCTCGCTGAAAGACTTGCGTGGTGCCACTCCGCCCCGCGACACTATCCAAGCTCTTGTCGAGTACCAGCGGGATCCCCGCAGCTACGACGGCAGCAAGCCTAGCTACGGCTGCCGCCCTGTGCCCCCCTCTTGGATGGATGATGAGGCGCTGCGCAACCTAGCTGCCTTTATCCTCAGGGCCGCTCAAGTGGCCCCCGGCTGGGGATCCAACACCTTCAACTAACCCCGTCCTGCCCCCCGCCAGGGATTGGTGGTAGCCTAGGGGAGAGGGAAGGTTGAGGTCATGCTCCAGAACATCCGCTCCCTGCTCCTAGGGCTGTGGATCCTGGCCTTGGGGATTTTCCTGGTCCAAAACTGGGGATCGGCAGCGGTGGTTGTTGTAGCTGGGCAAGCTGGCCCTGCTGTACCTCTGTCGCTGGTGCTCTTGATGGCTTATGGAGTAGGAGTGGGCTTGGGATTTTTGTACGTGGGGTCTTGGCAGCTACGCGAGCGGGCGTTGCAGCGCCAGGCCATTCGCAAGCTCAACCAGCTCCTCGACCGGGTGCGCTTTTTGGAAGCGCAGCTACTTCCCCCCGACCACTATTTGCCACCAGATTTGCCGGATCCTGAGACAGGCCGCTATTCCTATTCCAATATCCCGCCGGAACGCATTCGCGATCCTGCCCCCGAACCCAGCGAACCTGAGGACGATGCAGCAACAACCCCCAGCTGGCGGATTGTCCGGCGGCCTTACTCTGCTGAAGAGGAGGAAGAATGGGATTCCTAAACTGGTGGAGATCGTCTCCAGCCCCCGCCCCTGAGCCCGCCCCCGAACCCCAGGGGCAGAATAACTACCTGCTCATCGTGCTAGACAGTTGCCGCTTCGACAGCCTGCTGGCGGCTAAGCCCAAGCACTTGCTGAAGCTAGGTCCTCTGGAAAAGCGCTGGAGCTACGCTTCCTGGACAGCTCCTGCTCACTACAACCTGCTCATGGGCCTGCTGCCCCATACCAGCCCCACCCACGTTTTTGCCTCCGAACACTACAAGCAGGAGTATTTGCGCTACAACGAGCGCCTCGGCACCCGGCAGCCGATTGAGTTCAAGCACCTGCTGCCTCACCTCTACCTGCCAACGCTCCTGAAGCACCAACTGGGCTACACCACCCACGCCCTGGTCTCCATGCCGGTGCTCAATCCCAGCACTCTGCTCAATCGCGACTTCGATTCCTACCGTCTCATGCCCCGGCACAACGACATGGCGGCTATGGTGGAGCAGTTGCGCTTTGATCCGGATCGCCCTAGCTTTTACCTGCTCAATGTAGGCGAAACTCACTATCCCTACGCCCTGCCCGATGAGGATCCCAGCGCGTGGCCCCACATTTCGGGGGTCAACGGGGTGCTCAAGCGGCTGGATGAAGGGAAAGAGGAGGGGATCCCTTTTTTCAGCGCCGCCCAGTTGGAGGAGCTGCGGCAGCGGCAGATTGAGGCGGTGCGCTACTTAGACGGGGTCTTTGAGCAGCTGTTCGATCTAGTTCCCAAAAACACCTACATCACGGTTACAGCCGACCACGGCGAACTGTTTGGAGAGGGGGGCTACTTCGGCCACGGCCCCATCCACCACGAAAAGGTGTTGGAGGTGCCCTTTATCGAGGGCAAAATTCGCTAGGACAATGCCTATTGGAAGCTAGACCTCCTGGATCTCCTCCCGGCGAGTTTCGAGGGGGCTTTTGCCGAGGGAGGTCACCTTTGCCGTCAAGTCCAACCCCTCTTCGGCGGCCAACTCGGCGGAACGGGCCACCTCGTAGAGACTCTTCACCACGCTGCTGAGGGGGATGGCAACGATCACGCCCAGGATGCCCCCCAGCTGTGCCCCCGCCAACAGGGCAATCAAGATCCACACCGGGTTGAGGCCAATCAGCTCTCCCATCAGCCGGGGAGCGATGACCCGATCCTTGATCTGCTGCACGATCAGGGAGACCAGCACCACCTTGAGGCTGAGCCAAATGTCCTGGAAGGCCAGCAGCACTGCTGCCGCGCCAATACCAATGAAGCCCCCTACCAGCGGGATCACCTCCAGCAGGCCAATCAAGAGGCCAAACAAAAGCCCAAAGGGTACTCGCAGCAGCCCAAACGCTGGCACCAGCATCAGGGCCATCATGAACCCCAACACCAACTGGCTGATGAGAAAGTTCTGAAAGCTGAGCACCAGGGCTTCGCCGATGCGCGGCCCCCAGGGCTTGGGAAAGAGGCTGAGCAACCCCTGCCAAAACTGGCCCCCATAGAGCAGCATGTAGAAGGCCAACACCAAGACCAACACCAAGTCGACCACCTGGTTAAAGGTGCCTAGGAGGATGTCGAGGGATTGGCTGGCAATTTTTTCAGCACCGGCCTGCAGGCGGCTGAGGAGAGTGTTCACCAGCTCCGGCTGGCCAAGGTTGATGTTGCGCTCGGCAGCCCAGAGGCTAATCTGGCCAAGCCAATGTTGTAAAGTATCCACCCACTCAGGGATCCGTGCCCCCAACTGCACCACCTGCTTAGCCAGGAGGGGCACAACGGCAATCCCCACCAAAACCAGCAGCACCACCGAGAGGGCAAAGACCAAAGCCACCGCTACAACACGGTTGACCCGGTAGCGCTGCAGCGCCTGGACTGGGTAGTTGAGCAAAAAAGCCAGTACCGCCGCTGTCAGGATGGTGGCGAGCAGATGGCCAAACAGACGGCCCACTTGCAGGGCCAGCCAGCCGCTAATGACCATCAAAATCCAGGTCACTAGCAGCCGCTGCAAGGGGGAAAAGCGGTTCATGCCAGGGAGATCCCACCGAGCCTAAAAACCCAGGATGCTATATCCACTATCTACGTAGATCACCTGGCCAGTAATGCCGCTAGCTAGGTCGCTGGCCAGAAAAGCTGCCACATTGCCCACCTCGAGCTGGGTAATATTGCGCCGCAGGGGAGCTTTCTCCTCGACCGCGTGCAGCATGGCATGAAAATCAGCAATGGCCGAGGAAGCCAAGGTGCGAATGGGTCCAGCAGAAATGGCATTCACCCGGATCCCGGCGGGGCCCAGCTCGGCTGCCAGGTAGCGAACGCAGGTTTCTAGGCCCGCTTTGGTGACAGCAGCCATGTTGTAGTTAGGCACCACTCGCACTCCCCCTAAGTAGGTGAGGGTGAGGACGCTGCTGCCGGATCTCAAGAGGGGCTTAGCGGCCCGGCAGAGGGCAATCAGGGAGTAGGTGCTTACATCCATGGCCAGGGCAAACCCCTGCCGCGAGATATCGCTAAAGTTGCCGCTCAGCTCCTCTTTTTTGACGTAGGCCAGGCAGTGAACCAGGATGTCGAGCTGGCCCCACTTTTGGGCCACTGCCTGAAATAGGTCGTTGATTTGCTGATCGCTTTGGACGTCGCAGGGAAGGAGAAAATCCGGCTGCAGGGGCTCAGTGAGTTGTTGGACTTTCGTCTTGAAACGATCCCGCTCGTCCGGCAAGTAGGTAACCCCCAACGTAGCTCCTGCTTTGTGCAGCTGCTGGGCAATGCCCCAGGCAATGGAGCGCTCGTTGGCAATGCCGGTTACCAAGGCTTTCTTTCCGGTCAGATCTAGCATAGGGAGACCAAGAAGTAGGGGTGGATGCTTATCCGTCGTTTAGCCGGGGTGGTAGGTGGAGGCCACGTGCAGTTCTTTAAGCTGCCTGGGCTCAACACCGGAGGGAGCGCCGGTGAGCAAGCACCTGGCCTGCTGGGTCTTGGGAAAGGCGATGACATCGCGAATGGAATCTTCCCCTGCCAGCAGCATCACCAGCCGATCCAGTCCGTAGGCAATGCCCCCGTGAGGTGGGGTGCCGTACTCAAAGGCTTCTAGCAAAAAGCCAAACTTCTCCCGCGCCTCCTCAGGACTAAGGCCAATGATTTGGAAAACCTGCTCCTGGATCTCCCGCTGGTAGATGCGCAGGGATCCCCCCCCCACTTCCACGCCGTTCCAGACCAAGTCATAGGCCTGGGCCCGCGCCGTCTTCAAGTCGGCCAAGTCGTCAGGATGGGGAGCAGTAAAGGGGTGGTGCAGGGCTTCCAGGCGGTTTTCTTCGGCGTTGAATTCAAACATCGGGAAATCCGTAATCCAGAGGAGATTCAAGGCATTCTCCGGGATCAAACCCAGTTCATGGCCTAGGTGCAGCCGCAGCCGGCCCAGCGACTCGTTGACCACCGCCGCAGGCCCTGCCCCAAACAGCAGCAGATCCCCTGGCTTGGCGTTGGTCAGCTGCCGCAACTGCTGTTCCTGCTCGGGGCTGAGGCTCTCCTTGAGGGCACCAATGGTGTCGAGGCTGTCGGGACGCACCCGAATGAAGGCCAAACCGCCTGCCCCGTACTGAGTGACGAGCTTAAACAGATCTCCGCCCGGTTTGATGCGGGTGTTGGAGATCTGTTCATCGCCGCCGGGCACTGGCAGAACTTTGACGACTCCTCCCTGCTGCAGGGCTTTGGCAAAGACTTGAAAGCGGGATCCCTGAAACACCGCCGAAACATCCACCAACTCCAGCCCAAAGCGGGTGTCGGGCTTGTCGGAACCGTAGCGATCCATGGCCTCGGCGTAGGTTAGCCGTGGGAAGGGCCGGGGCAGGTCGATCCCTTTAACGGTTTTGAAGATATGGCAGATGAGCCGCTCGTTGAGCTCCAGGATTGCCTCCTGATCCATGAAGCTCATCTCCATGTCCAACTGAGTAAACTCCGGCTGGCGATCCGCCCGCAGATCCTCATCCCGAAAGCAGCGGGCAATTTGGTAGTAGCGATCTACACCAGCCACCATCAGCAACTGCTTAAAAAGCTGGGGCGACTGCGGCAGGGCAAACCACTCCCCGGGGTTGAGGCGGCTGGGCACCAGGTAGTCTCTGGCGCCTTCCGGGGTAGAGCGGGTGAGGATGGGGGTCTCTACCTCGATGAAGCCTTCCTCGTCTTCCAGAAAGCGGCGGATGGCCTTGATGACCTGGTGACGCAGTTGCAGGTTGCGCGACAGCCGCTCCCGGCGCAAGTCCAGGTAGCGATAGCGCAGGCGAATCTCCTCCCGCACCTCTTCCCCTTCTTCCCCGGAGACGCTGAAGGGAAGCTGCTTGGCCACCCGGCTAAGAATCTCCAGCTGCTCTGCATAAACCTCCACTTCGCCCGTGGCCAGGCGGGGGTTGAAGGAGTCGGAAGGCCGGGGCTGAACTGTTCCCGTTACCCGCACCACGTACTCATTGCGCACCTCCTTGGCTAGCTCGTAGGAAAGAGGAGTCTTCTGGGGATCGGCCACCAGTTGCACAATGCCGGAGCGATCCCGCAAATCGAGGAAGATCACGCCCCCGTGGTCGCGGCGGCGGTCGATCCAGCCATAGAGGGTAACCGTCTGGCCGATATGGGCTGGGCGCACTTGGCCACAGTAGAGAGAGCGAGGCGGGCGACGGATGGCAGCAGGCATGGACGAGGTAAGAGAACGAGGGTCTGAGCCCCTATCATACAAAACTCAGACCTCCTGTCTGGGAGCCCCTTCGGCTACCTGAACCCCCGCTTCGGCGGCAACCGTTTGGACGAGAGCGGGATTAAGGGTGGTCTCGGCAAAGACTGCTGGCACCCCCAGGGCGCGAATTAGCCATCGTCTCAGCACTAGGCTGTTCCTTAAGTGCTGATTCCCAAGAGGGATCCTCCCATTCGGATCGTCTCTTCCGCCTTCTTTTCCCTGGGGATCCTCCAGCGGGCCCGCATCGAGCTCAGCCACTTTCTCTTCAGCAACATCCTGAAGGTAAGCAACGCCAGCGTGCTGACAGGGGTGGGCATCACTCTCCTATTGCTGGTGCCTCGACTGCACCAAGTGAAGTTGCTGGGATCCCTGTTTGGCGCCAGCGGCAGCCTGCTGGGGATGTACGCCAGCTACTCCCTCAACACGGCAACCTGACGACCTAGAAGCGGGAGGGACGAGCACCTCGGCTACTGCTGGCCTGACGCGGCAGTGCCTTGTTAACTCTTAAATCTCGGCCCATCCAAGTAGCTCCATCCAGTTCTTCGATAGCTTTTTGCTCGTCGGCTTCGTTTTCCAGCTCCACAAAGGCAAAGCCTCGCTTGCGGCCTGTTTCGCGATCTACTGGAATCTTGATTTGCTTGACAGTGCCGTATTCAGAAAAAACCAGACGCAGGTCTTCTTCACTGGCCTTGAAGGACAAGTTGCCGACAAAAATGGTCATAACCCTGCGAACTCCGAACTTTACCCTCTAGCGCTCAGTTCGGAAGCTCGCCTGGTTAGACCCTTGGCTTGATCCGAAACTGATGCCAACCCCATCTTAGTCCTAGCAGCAGCATTTGCAAACTCCCCCCTCCAAAATTTTCTGCAGACATCCCCGAGCCAGGAAATTCAGGATTGCAACCTTTGGGAAGGCTTGCCCCGCCCCAAGGGTTGACGTTGGGGAACACCAGGAGGGCGGGGATAGAGAGCTGGTGTGGGAGCCACTTTCTCCAGCAGCAGACAGTGGCGTACGCTGTGGCTGTGGGGAGTGGTGAAGGCTTCGATGTGAACCAGTTTCCCTCCCAAAAGGGAGAGGGCCCGCTCCAGGACTTGGGCTTCGGCCTCGGTCCAATGGCCGCGATAGAGGATGGCGCGTCCTCCCACCTTGAGTAGGGGCAGACAATACTCGGCACAAATCTCCGCTGCGGCCAGAGCCCTGGCCAGGGCTAGATCGTAGCTGCCACGTTCCTGCGGGTCTTGCCCCCAAACTTCCGCCCGCTGGGCCACTGCCCGCGCCTGGGCCAGGGAGAGCTGCTGCAAAACGCCTTGCACAAAGGCAATTTTGCGCTGGGTGCTATCTAGCAGGGTAAAGCTGGCCTGGGGTAGGGCAATTTGGGCCGGGATCCCTGGAAAGCCTGCTCCAGTGCCAACGTCGATGCCCCGCCAGGGCTGGGTTTGAATGACCTCCCACGGACCCAGCAAGCACAGGCCCCGCAGCGAGTCCCACAGGTGTTTTTCCCAGAAGTCGATGGGGTCAGTGATGCGGGTGAGGTTTTGGGTGCGGTTGCCGGCCATCACCAGGGGGTAGAGCTGCTGCAGTTGCCGTTGCTGGCGCTCCGTGGGTTGCCAACCCAGCTCTGCCAGCCACCTTGCCCACAGCGCCTTGAGCTCGGGGGGCTCCAGTGGAACCAGCGGGGTCTTTTCGGCTTTGGTCATCCTGGGAGGCTCAGCTTCAAGGCGGCAGGGATGGCTTTTTCGGCCCAACCCTTAAGCTCCTGGGTCAAGCCCTGCAAAGAGCGATCCGCCCCCAGCAGTTCCTGGTTTAGGCAAACCAACTCCTGCAAATCCAGCTCCTGGCAGGGGATCCCCTCCTCCAGCAAGAGGTTAATCGGCTGGGCCTGAGCCTGGAAAGGCTGACGGGAGGCCAACTCCAGCTCCACCTCCAAAAGCACCTGCTCCAGCCGCTCCACCCGCTCCTGCATCTGCGCCAGCAGGGCTGCTAGCTGCTGACAGCAGTGGTGAACCTGGCGGGCGTAGACTTTGAGGGGCAAGGCCAGCGGCAGCAAGGATTCGGACAGGAGCTGGACGAGGTGCTGGGCCTCCAGCTCTTCCAGTTGGAGGTCTTGCCAAATAGCCTGATAGGAGCGCAGCGCCTGGCGACAGGCCTCCAGGCGGCAGTAGCAGGGCTGTAGCACCGAAGCCCGTAGCTCCTGCAGGTAATCGGCCCACAGTTGTCCCACCTCTACCATCGAGCCGGGACGCAGAAAACTCCACCCCTGGGCCACCAGCCAACTGAGTACCAGGCCGGCCAACAGTTGGTTTTTTTGGCGTAGCAGGAAAGGGGAAAGCTGCTCTCCCCAAGTGGCCAGACCCAGCCAGATCAAGGCAGCTAAAGCCAAATGGGGCAAGCTGATCATTTCGGCCAAAAGCTGGGCGGAGCAGCGCTGGCGCAGCCTCCAGATCATCGCGGCGCCTAGGCTGTAGAGCCCTCCCCCCAGCAGCGGGATCACCACTAGCCACGGGAGCGGTAACAGCTTACTCTTGCCCAGGGCCTCCCAACTGAGCAAGTACAAGGCCAAGAGGGCCAAAACCGCAACCCACCCTTGCTGGTGCTTGAAACGGCGGGCTAGCAGATGTCGGCGGCGACGTAGATAGGTTTGAAAGGATTCGGCAACGAGGGTGGACATGGGGATCCCTGGCGCTATGCCCACTGGCCTAGAGCGCTATCCTCATTCTGCCCGCTTTCAGGCCTGGCCGATGGCAAACTCTATCAGGGATCCAGGGGGCGGTTTTGCCCCAAAAGCTCCTCTGCGAGAAGTTTTCTAGGGTAGATGCCTGCAGGAAAGCTCTCTGTCCTTGCTACGATGTTATCCCCAGCTAATCTCTTGGCCCTGCTTTTCATCCGGCCCTGGGTAAGTTTTTTCCGGCTCCCCCCTCAAGGTGCAGCGCCAGATGATCGTCATTCTCGACTTTGGCTCCCAGTACTCGGAGCTGATTGCCCGTCGCGTCCGTGAAGCCCGCGTTTATTCGGAAATTCTCTCCTACCGCACCACCGCCGAACAACTGCGGCAACTGCGGCCCCAAGGCATTATCCTCTCCGGCGGCCCCAGCTCCGTCTACGAGCCGGGTGCTCCCGCCTGCGACCCGGAGATCTGGAAGCTGGGGATCCCCACCTTGGGCGTGTGCTACGGCATGCAGCTCATGGTGCAACAGTTGGGGGGCCGGGTAGAGCCTGCCCGCAAAGGCGAATATGGCCGCGCCGCCCTCCATGTTTTGGATCCCACTGACCTGCTCACCAACCTGCCAGAAAACAGCACTGTGTGGATGAGCCATGGGGATGTGGTTACTGAATTGCCGCCAGGCTTTCACGCCCTGGCCGCCACGGACAACACTCCCTTTGCTGCCATCGCCGATCCCGTCCGTCGTCTGTACGGAGTGCAATTTCACCCAGAGGTGGCCCACTCCGAGGGCGGCGCTTTCCTGATGCGCAATTTTGTCTATCACATCTGCCGCTGCGAGCCCACCTGGACCACGGAGGCTTTTCTGGAGGAGGCCATCCGAGAGGTTCGCGCCCAGGTGGGCAACAAGAAGGTGTTGCTGGCTCTCTCCGGCGGGGTGGATAGTTCCACCCTGGCTTTCTTGCTGCACAAGGCCATTGGCGACCAGCTCACCTGCGTGTTCATCGACCAAGGGTTTATGCGCAAGGGCGAGCCGCAGCGGCTGCTGCGCCTTTTCCAGGAGCAATTTCACATCCCCGTCCACTATGTAGATGCTCAAGAGCGCTTTCTCCAGCAGTTGAAGGGGGTTACCGACCCAGAAGAAAAACGCAAGCGCATTGGGGCAGAGTTCATTCGCGTGTTCGAGGAGGAGTCGCAGCGGCTGGGTCCTTTCGAGTACCTGGCCCAGGGCACTCTCTACCCGGATGTGATCGAGTCGGCCAACACCAACGTGGATCCGGTAACTGGGGAGCGGATTGCCGTCAAGATCAAAAGCCACCACAATGTCGGCGGCTTGCCGAAAAATCTGCGCTTTAAGCTGGTAGAACCCTTGCGCAAGCTCTTCAAGGATGAGGTGCGGCAGCTGGCTCGCTCCTTGGGCCTGCCGGAAGAAATCGTTAATCGTCACCCCTTTCCAGGGCCGGGGCTGGCCATCCGCATTGTAGGAGAGGTTACCCAAGAGCGGCTGGAGATCCTGCGCGAGGCCGACATAATTGTTCGCCAAGAGATTAACCGCTCTGGCTACTACTCCAAGCTCTGGCAAGCCTTTGCCGTGTTGCTGCCAGAAGTGCGCTCGGTGGGGGTAATGGGAGACAAGCGCACCTATGCTTGCCCGGTAGTGGTGCGGTTGGTTACCAGCGAGGACGGCATGACGGCAGACTGGGCCAGGGTGCCCTACGACCTCTTGGCCACCATCTCTAACCGCATCGTCAACGAGGTCCCGGGTGTCAACCGGGTGGTCTACGACATCACCTCTAAGCCTCCGGGCACCATCGAATGGGAGTAGACGGGATCCCTAGCGAGGGCCTGCTTTCGGGAGAGAGTGGGAAAGCTGAGCCTGGGCAGCTTGGACTTCCAGGCGGGCCAAGGTTGTAGCGGCATCGGCCAGTTGCAGGGCCAAATTGGCACGGCTAATTGGATCCTGGGCTTTCCAGAGATCCTGTCCCAAACAGAACACTCGATAGCGGAAAGCTTTGATGGAGTGGGATGGGATTGCTTTAACGGTCATGGTTACAGCCTTTTTTCCACAGCAATGCGAGTGTTCAGCAGTACCCGCTCGGGCTCAAGGTAAGTAAATGTTACCAAAACAACTTCATCGACAGCCCTGATGACTACTGGGCAGGTGGCTTTTGGCGGTTCCACCCGCCCGTGCCGTACTCCCACAATGTATTCCCCAACGGGTAGGTCATCAAAGCCGGCGTCGGCGTAGATTAACTCGATGGTTTCTTCCCCAATCCGTTTCCCCTCCTGCTCCAAGAAGGCGACAAAAGGGATCCCCTCGATGGAAGTGAGGGCATTGTTGGCTTGGTTGCGGATCATCACAAAAATGTCGGCCATGGGCGGGATGCCCTCTCTCAAGGCTCCCCTCGCAAGGCTGCTGGAACAGGGCCCGACTAACTCCTAGCCCTAGACGGGCGCAGGGACAAGACAGGCTTCCAACTTTTGCCGCAGCTTGGCCGTATCGAGGTGCTGGCCGATGAGCACCAACTGGTTTTTGGGCTGGCGAGGCCACTCATCGCTGCCGAGGGTGTAGCGTCGGCCGCTGAGGTGGAAGATATACCGCTCTGGGCTTTCTTCAAACCATAGGATCCCTTTGGCCCGAAAGACCGCCTCAGGCAACTCGTTGAGAAAGTTCTGGAAGGCGTCCAGAGAGAAGGGCCGATCGCTTTCAAAGGAGAGGGAGTTAAAACCCTCAACCTCGATGTGGCTGCGGTGCGAGTGGCCATGCTCATGGTCGTGTTCGTGGTCGTGCTCAGCGTCGTGGGCTTCCTCCTGGGGCAGGGAGCTGGGCTGAAACAGATCGGTATCTAGGATGAGCTCTAGGGAAACAACGCTGTTGACCGTGCGCAAGATGCGGGCATCTTCCTTGATCTCGCGGATGCGTTTTTCCAAGCGCTCAATTTCTGCCGCTTCGACGAGGTCAGTTTTGTTGAGGAGGATGACGTCCCCACAGGCAATTTGGCTGTAGGCTACGTCGCTGTGGAACAGATCGGGGGCAAAGTTGCTAGCATCCACCAGGGTGATAATCGAATCAAGCCGCGTCAGATCCCGCAATTCCGGTCCCAAGAAGGTGAGGGCAACCGGCAAGGGATCCGCCAGCCCAGTGGTTTCCACCACCAGATAGTCGATTTTGTCCGAGCGCTCCATCAGGCGCAGCACGCTGTCGACAATGTCATCGCGAATGGTGCAGCAGATGCAGCCGTTGTTCAGCTCCACTAGGTCTTCTTCGCTGGAGATAATCAGCTCGCCGTCGATGCCGATTTCCCCAAACTCGTTGACCAGCACCGCCGTGCGCATTCCCTTTTGATTCCTGAGGATGTGGTTTACGAGAGTGGTCTTCCCACTCCCCAGAAAGCCGGTGATGATGGTAACGGGTAAGCCCCGCTTAGGCACTTCAAGGGTTGTGGTCATAGCGCGCTGCCAATGTGGATGTCCTTCTTCTACCTTACCTGCGTCCGCAGGGGACTAGCTCCAGCGGCTAGGCCATGCAGTAAGCTAATGAAGGCGGTTAGGAAGCGGGTGCTATGGCTTTGCTGCCCTTTTGGCCGGAGCAGTTGGGGTTAGCCCTGCCGCTACCTCTTGTAACCTCTGCTTCTGAGAACAACCTGGGAGAGGGATCGCCACTGCGCCTTTGGCTGGTTACCTTTTTAACGGTTTTTGTGGCGGAAATGGGTGACAAGACCCAGTTGGCAATCTTGCTTCTAAGCGCCCAGTCCCAGTCTCCCTGGGCCATCTTTTTTGGCTCGGCCAGTGCCTTGGTCACCGCCACCTTGCTCAGTGTCCTGTTGGGGGGATGGCTAGGTCAGGTGATCCCGGCAGCCTGGGTAGAGTGGGCGGCGGGAGTGGGCTTTTTAATGATCGGAGTCTATGTGCTGTGGCGGGAGTGGCAGAGTGCTCGCCTAGAAAGGAACGTGGTGAACCGAGAAAACGGTAGTCCAGCCTCCTCTTTTTCTCTCCGGCCAATAGCCAATCAGGCTGCTTTGGTCAGCTTTGCCTCAATTCTGGTGGCCGAAATGAGCGACAAAACCCAATTGGCTACGCTGCTCCTCAGTGCCCGCTCGCAAGACCTGACAGTAATCTTCTGCGGGGCTGCTGCGGCCCTCATCAGCGCTAGCTTTCTCGAGGTGTGGGCCGGAGCCTGGGTGGCGCAGCTTATCCCCCCACGTTGGATGAAAACCCTGGCGGGCGTGGGATTTGTTCTCATTGGCCTAGGCTTGCTGGGAGAGTCCCTGGCTGCCGGCGGCTAGGAGGTTTGGAACGGCCCTGTCCTCTAGGGCTGGATCCCTGGCGGGGAGCTCTCCCCTAAACCTGCTATTGTATTGCAGGGGTGGGCTGGAGCGGAGGAGTTATGAAATACCGACGGATTCTCCTGAAGCTAAGTGGCGAAGCCCTGATGGGGGATCGTTCCTACGGGATCGACCCCAAGGTTTTGAGTTTCATTGCCAACGAGGTAGCCACGGTGGTGCAAGCCGGGGTACAGGTGGCCATTGTGGTGGGAGGGGGCAACATCTGGCGTGGGCGCCAAGAGGCGGCTGCGCAGGGAATGGATCAGGCCTCTGCTGATTACGTGGGCATGTTGGCCACCGTCATCAACGCCTTGGCCTTGCAGGATGCTATTGAGCGGGCCGGGATCCCGACGCGCGTGCAGACGGCCATTGCCATGCAGGAGGTGGCAGAGCCTTACATTCGTCGCCGCGCCATTCGTCACCTGGAAAAAGGGCGGGTGGTGATCTTCGGGGCGGGTTCCGGCAACCCCTTCTTCACCACTGACACCACGGCAGCCCTGCGAGCAGCGGAGATCGACGCCGAAGTCATTTTCAAGGCCACCAAGGTGGACGGGGTTTACGATGCCGATCCCAAAACTCACCCCCAGGCCCGCCGCTACGATGTCCTCAGCTACCAGGATGTGCTGACCCGCGATCTGCGGGTGATGGATAGTACGGCCATTGCCCTCTGCAAGGAAAACCAACTCCCCATCGTCGTCTTTGACTTGACTACCCCTGGCAACATTTATCGGGCTGTGCAGGGAGAGCCCATCGGCACCTGGATTGGCCAAAGGAGTTCGGGGAGCAACGGGATCGACAAGCCTTCTCCCTAGGGCTCCGACTTGCTGGAGGTCAGGGGAGGATATGATGATTTTGCTGCCGACAACCAAGGCAGGCTGGGGCAGGGTTTCCGCCATGGAAAGAGGAAGGCGATGACGGCTCAGGGGCCCAGGGATCCCCTCTCGTCCAAGCGCGCTGCAAAGCAAAGCGCTGAGGCACCCCTGGCTGCTGTGCAGCACCTCCGCAAGCGTGGGAGCCAGCGTTTTTGGCAGAGCTTGATTTTTCTGCTGGTTCTATCAGGAGGATTGGGCTACTGGCGATGGCAAACCTGGCTTCAGCCAGTGGGGGGTTCAGAGCCAATCCAAGTAACGATTCAGCCGGGCAGCAGCAGCCGCCAGATTGGGAGACAACTCCAGCAAGCAGGGGTGATCCGCTCGGCGCTGGCCTGGGAGCTGTGGAGCCGCACCTTGGGGCGCAACTGGCTATTTCAGGCGGGCACCTACGCTCTGGATCCCAACCAAGACATGCTGGCAGTGGCCCAGCAACTGCGACAGGGCCGCATTCTGCAACGGCGGCTCACCATCCCGGAGGGCTGGCGGATTCAACAGATTGCGGAGGCTTTGGCCGAGCGCAATTGGATCCCAGCCGAGGTCTTCATCGCCACGGCTCGTGTGATCCCTCCCCTCGATTGGCTGCCTCCCAACCTCAGCTCCCTAGAAGGCTACCTCTTCCCCGACACCTATTTCTTCCCTGCCGAGCAGCTGGAGGGATCCCTGCCGGATCGCCAGAAGGCTGAGCTAGTCATCAACGCTATGCTGCAGCGCTTTGCCGAGGTGGCCCTGCCCCTGTTTCGGCAGCATGCCACCCCTCTCTCGCTGCACGAGTGGGTTACCCTGGCGAGCATCGTGGAGCGGGAGGCTGCAGTGTCAGAAGAGCGGGCCCTGATTGCAGGCGTCTTTTTGAACCGCCTCAAAGCAGGAATGCCGCTGGCTGCCGACCCAACCGTAGAATACGCCCTCAACATCCAGCAAACCCCAGCCCGCCGTCTCACCCTTGCCGAGGTGCGCACCCCCTCTCCCTACAACACCTACCTCAACCCCGGCCTGCCTCCTGGCCCCATTGCCAACCCTGGCCTGGCCAGCCTGAGAGCTGTTTTAGAGCCTGAGGAGACCGACTACCTCTACTTTGTGGCCCGCTACGATGGCACCCACGTTTTCAGCAGAACCCTAGCGGAGCACGAGGCGGCCCAACGGCAAATTCTTAGTCAACTTCAGCAACCTCCTTCGCCAACAAGTCCCTAGCGATGGTTCGCAAGCCTTGGTTTAAGCTCCTGCAGCCGGATGTGGTCGTGGATGGCACTGTCTTGCAGCTGCAGACAGAGGAGCTGCGGGCCTGGCAGGTAAGGGGCATCATCTTTGACGTAGACGACACGCTGGTGCCGAGCCGTCAGACCGAGGTGGATCCAGCAGTAGCGGCTTGGCTAGAGCAGTTGCGCCCCCACTTTCAGATTTGGCTAGTGAGCAACAACCTCAACCGCAACCGCATTCGGCAAATTGGCGAGCGTTTGAACCTACCTTTCATTCACGGGGCTGGCAAACCCTCGCGGCGCGCCCTGCGACAGGCTGTGGCGCACATGGGCTTGCCGGTCGAGGCAGTGGCCATAGTAGGCGATCGCCGGTGGACGGATATTCTGGCGGGCAACCGGCTGGGCTTGGTGACCGTCCTGGTCAACGGGGTCGGCCCAGGGAAACAGCAGCAAATTCTGCCAAGCTGACCCCTTGGCCCAAGTTTTTTGTAAAGTGACGAGGTAGCCGGATCCCCCCTTGCGGCCCAGTAGAAACCCTCCCCCTCGTCAAATCTGCCCTGGAACAGGTAAAGCCCATGCTGCAAAAATCCCTGCGCTTAGTTCCGTCTCTACCCCATGGACGAAGTTGGCTGAGCAGCTTGCTGGCCGTACCCTTGCTGGTTGCAGCCTCTCCTGCCTGGGGCCTGACCCCAGTGGCCCGTCCCGATCTCGCCAAGCTCAAACGGGCAGCAGTCATTGGGGTAGTTGACTCCAGCACCCTGGTTGTGCAAATTGAAGGGGACCTACAGGCGCGGCTGGTGCACCTGATTGGGGTCGATCCCTTGCCAGGGGGGATCAACCCTACTTGGACAGAGCTGCGGCGGCAAACCCCTCTGCCTATCTACGCTGCCGGCCAATACCTAAAAACGACTTTGCTGGGGCGCGAGGTGCTCTTAGAGCTGGATCCGGCCCTTGCTCCTGGACCAACCCTGCCCGCCTACGTCTGGCAGGCCCACACCCTCATCAACCAGGAGGTGCTGTTTTTGGGGCATGGCCTGCTAGCAAGGCAAACGGATGGCCTCAAGTACGGACTTATCCTCAAGGAAGCTGCCAATGCTGCAAAGCAGCAGGGCCGAGGCTATTGGGCCCCCTATGGCCCCCGCTAGGGCTTCTGATTACTTTGCCTTATTGGTCGCATTATAGTGGTATCTCGAGGGGGCTCTTGGCGCCGCCAGCCAGATCCTTGAGGATCCACACCGGCAGTTGGAGTTCTCTATGGCCGATGGATTGCCGTTTACCCTAGATCAGCTCCTCATCGTCCAAGCCATTGCCCAGGAGGGAAGTTTTCGTCGGGCTGCTGACAGTCTATTCATCTCCCAGCCGGCGGTTAGCTTGCAAGTGCAGAACCTGGAGCGCCAGTTGGGGGTAGTGCTGTTTGACCGGAGCGGGCGCAAGGTGGAGCTGACGGATGCAGGGCAAGTGTTGCTTCAGTACAGCGAGCGCATCCTCAAGCTTTGCCGGGAGGCCGTTCAGGCCCTGGCGGAAGTGCAGGGGATGGGAAGGGGACAGTTGGTCTTGGGGGCTAGCCAAACGGTAGGCACCTATGTGATGCCTTTTTTAATTGCCCAGTACCACCGCTACTACCCCGGCATAGCTGTGCAGCTCTTGGTGCAATCCACTCGGCGAATTGCTCAAAAGCTGGTTGACGGTCGCTTAGACCTGGCCGTAGTTGGGGGAGAGATCCCGTTTGAGTTGCAGCGGCATCTGAAGGTAATTGCTGTGGCAGAGGATGAGTATGTCTTGGTTGGCGCCCCCGGCTGCACCCCTGCTGCTCCTGCTCTAGGCGATTTGGTGACGCTGCCTTTTATTACCCTGGATCCCCAATCCTCCACGCGGCAGACTATCGACCGAGCCCTGAGTCGCCACGGCATTAACCCTGCGCAGTTGCAGGTGCGGCTGGAGCTTAGTTCCATTGAGGCTATCAAAAATGCCATCCAGGCCGGCCTAGGGGTGGCTTTTCTGTCAATGGCGGCCGTGGGATCCGACTTGGAGCAGGGGCGGCTGCAAAAGCTGGAGGTGGAAGGGCTGCAGATACGGCGCACCCTTTGGCTAGCCTACAACCCCGAGCGCTACCAGTCGCAAGCGGCCACCCGCTTTCGCGAGGGTTTGCTGGGCTACCAGGACTGGCTAAAGACGCCTCCGCGCCACCTGCAGTTGCTGGCTTGAGCTGCAAAAGCAGGAGCTGTTGGAACGACTGCGGCTCTGAAAGTACTTGCCTCGCGAAGGGGACCAGAGGCCTTTGACCGCCTACCACCCCGCCAGAAGGATCCCCACCCCAGGCGTCACTTCCTCGGAGCAAACTAGTGAGGAGAGCCCACTGGTAGTTGCCGCCAAGCGAGACGACACCCTTCCCTCTTGGCATTGCCAGACCTAGGCAGAGGCAATCCCTGGCGCGCAGCTTCAGATCTTGCCAGGGGCCTACCTGCAGAGCAAGTCCTACCTTTGGGCGAGAGCTTCTGAGTACCACCCCTCCCCCGAGACAGCTATAGGCAGGGCCCGGTTTGCCAAAGGGGAGATGTCTATAAACTTAAGGGGTAGGTGGATTCTGGCAAGGCAGGAGTTTGACGGCAGGGAGGGCAGATTGGTGAGAAGACCCATCTGGCTACGGGGCGTGAGCTATGCCATCTATGGCTTTCTCTACCTGCCGATTTTGCTCATTGCCGTCTATTCCTTCAACCGCGCCCGCTTTGGCCTGGTGTGGACCGGCTTTACCCTCGATTGGTACCTGGCTCTCTTTCGCAATGCCGCAGTTTGGCAGGCAACGCAAAATACCTTTGTCTTAGCAGGGGCCAGCACCCTGGCTAGCACGCTGCTGGGATCCCTATTAGGCTACGGCCTCTACCGCTACCATTTCCCCGCCAAAAAGATGGTGCAGGGTCTGCTGCTTTTGCCAGTAGCCCTCCCCGATATCGTGATGGCCGTTGGGCTGCTGCTGTTTTACCAGCTGGTGCGCGCCTATACCGGCTGGTTTGAGCTGGGCTTGGGAACGATGATCTTGGCCCACGTCACCTTCCAGATTGCCTTTGTGGCCCTTGTTGTGCGCAGCCGCCTCCAGCTTTTGGATCCTGCCTTGGAAGAAGCTGCCTACGACCTCTATGCCAACACCTGGCAGAAGCTGCGCCACGTCACGCTGCCGCTTGCCCTGCCAGGGATCCTGGCTGCTGCTCTGCTGGCTTTTACCCTTTCGATAGATGACTTTGTGATCTCCTTCTTCACCAGTGGCCCCGAAAGCCAGACCCTGCCCATTTTGATCTACAGCATGGCGCGGCGAGGAGTGACGCCGGAGATCAACGCCCTCTCCACCGTGATCATCTTGGCAACTTTGGTGGCAGTGATGGGACTTCCCCTGCTCCGCCGCTCGCGCCAGCAACAATGCCGCTAGAGAGGGGCTACAGCGCGCGGCTAAGAGCGCTACCTAGCCCCTGAAAGGCGAGCCAAGAAATCAGAAAGTTGGTTACAAACACGCCCAGCAACGCTGTGACAACTGCATCCGTGGTGGAGCGCCCCACCCCCTTGGCCCCCCCACTCGTGGAAAGGCCCCAGCTGGAGCCAACAATGGCAATGAGCGCGCCAAACACCATCGCCTTCAAGCAACAGACGATTAAATCCCAAGCGGTGAGGAGAGTCTGCGCTGAGGTAAGAAAGACAGAAGAAGAAATGTTGTAAACCGAAGCGCAGATAATCATTCCCCCAACTAGCCCCGTCAGCAGGGAGAGGATGGTGAGCACCGGCAGCATGAGCCCCGCCGCCAACACCCGTGGGATCACCAAGTAGTCCACCGGATCGGTGCGCAACAGGTAAAGGGCGTCGATCTGCTCAGTGACCTTCATCGTGCCTAGCTCTGCGGCAAAGGCGGATCCCACGCGTCCGGCTAGGATTACCGCTGTTACCACTGGCGTCAGCTCGCGGGCAAGCGCAATGGCCAAAACCCCCCCAACTAGAGAAGAGGCCCCAAAGTTGAGGAATTCTCGAGCTACCTGGATGGTGAAAACGCCGCTAATCACCACCGCCGTAATCAAAACAATCAGCAGCGAGTCCAACCCCACCGCTGCCAGTTGCTCCAGGGTGTTGCGGCGGTGGATACGGCCCTGCAGGAGGTGTAGGATCACCTGACCAGCCAGCAGAAAACTGCTGCCAAGCCGCTGGAACCAATTCATGGGCCCCGCGCTACGCCTCAGTCACAGAGCTGCAGCTGCCGCACAACCGGATCTGGCTCGCAGATGAGCTCAAAGTTAATCACTCGCCAGCGCTGGGGGGATCCGCCCGCACCTTCGGGGAGCTGAGAGCTGAAGCTGACCGGCAAACCATAGAGGCGGGGGGGGCCAGGGCGACGCGAGGATCCCTGGTCTAGGTAGGGGGTGAGCAAGGGGCGATAGCGCTCGGCAACGATAATCTGGGTGGCCCGCATCCCCTGCAGGCGCAGGCGATCCAGCTCCTCGTGGATCTCAAAGCGGATCCCATCGGGGTGGGTGTGTTGGCGATACCAGCGGCCTTCCCAGAGACGCCAGCGGCGCCCCGACTGCAGGTGAACCAGCTCCTCCTGCTCGGGATCCGCCTCAAAGGCGCCGTGACGAGGGCAAAGATAGGTATCGGTCAGGGTGAGGGCTGCAATGGTCTGCCGACAGTGGGGGCAGGGAATGCTGGGGCCGAAAATGGGGTAGGAAAAGGCAACGGTCATAGGAAACCCCTGCGTGCCTGGGCAAATCGGCGGCTGTCCACAATTATAGAGGCTGCCTTTTGCGGATCTGGCCTCAGGGATCCCTCTGGCAAAATCCGCCGGAATCCTTTAGAATTGATGTAGGGAAAAGCCTGGGCGATCTCCCTTGAGGCTGCAGGTGGATCCCGCAGAGCCTCCGCGATAAGAAGGGGGAGTGGGTAACGCCCACTTTTTTGCTTTTTCAGAGGGAAGATGCCCCTGCTGCCAGCTCTGGCTCCATGGGCTGGGCTCTGGCTATTCCACCGAGTTGGCGATATTGGCTATGGTTCACCCCCTTATCCCCCAGCTGGAGAGCTTGGCCCGTCCTGTGGCTGCGCGGCTGGGGTACCAACTGGTTCAAATAGCCTTCCACACCAACCAGTATCCGCCGGTGCTGCGGGTAGATATCCGCCCCTTGGATCCAGAGCGGGAAACCAGCCATGCCGACTGCGAAGCCATGAGCCAAGCCCTGGAAGTAGAGCTGGATCGGGTGGATCTCATCCCTGGGCACTATGTTCTGGAGGTCTCTAGCCCCGGCATCAGCAACCTTCTCATCAGCGACCGTGACTTCACCGTCTTTAAAGGGTTTGCAGTGGAGGTGACGGTGGATCCCCCCTACAAGGGCAAAGCTGTCTGGTCAGGGCATCTGTTGGGTCGCGATGAGGAGAAAGTTATCCTCTCCCTCAAAGGGCGGCGCGTTCAGTTGCCCCGCGCCTCAGTGCAGCGGGTTGTCCTTTCCGAGGCCGAAGCCGAGTAGCTGTAGCCCCTGCTTTTCCCCTTTAGGATTCCAGTTGCCAGTTTCCTCAGGAGGATAGGCTATGGCAATGGTACCTCTGCCAGGTTTGGCAGAAATGGTGGAGATGATCTCGCGGGAGCGCAACTTGCCCCGCCATGTGGTTACTGAAGCCTTGCGAGAGGCGCTGCTCAAAGGCTACGAGCGCTACCGCAAAACCATCCAGCGAGACGTCGTTTTCCCAGAAGACCACTTCCGCAACTTTGAGGTGGAACTGGATGTGGAGGCAGGGGGCTTCCGCATTCTAGCCACCAAAACCATCGTTGAGCAGGTACGGGACCCGGATCACGAGATCTCGCTGTACGAGGTTCAGCAGGATTACCCCGAAGCCGAAGTTGGCTGGGAAGTCACCAACGACGTCACCCCCCAACAGGCGGAGTTTGGCCGCATGGCAGCTATCCAAACCAAGCAGGTGCTGGCCCAGAGGTTGCGCGACCAGCAGCGCCGCCTCATCCAGGAGGAGTTTCGCGACCTGGAAAAGACCGTGTTGCAGGCACGGGTGCTGCGCACGGAGGGGCAGACCGTGATCATGGCCGTATCCAGCGGTTTTGGTCGGCCCGAGGTGGAGGCTGCGCTGCCCAAGGAGGAGCAGCTGGCCAGCGACCGCTACGTCCCCAACGCGGTGATGAAGGTCTACCTCAAAAAAGTCCACGAGGGATCCCGGCGGGGGCCCCAGCTTTTGGTTTCCCGGGCTGATGCTGGCCTAGTGGTCAACCTATTTGCCAATGAGGTGCCGGAGATTGAAGAGGACATCGTGCGCATCGTGGCTGTGGCCCGAGAAGCCAACCCACCTTCCCGCAACGTGGGACCGCGCACCAAGATTGCCGTCGATACCCTAGAGCGGGATGTGGATCCAGTGGGGGCCTGCATTGGGGCAAAGGGATCCCGCATCCAGGCCGTAGTGGCGGAGCTGCGCAACGAGAAAATTGACGTTATTCGCTGGTCGCCGGATCCGGCCACCTACATTGCCAACGCCCTCAGCCCAGCTAAGGTGGTGGAGGTGCGGCTGGTGGATCCAGAGATCCAACAAGCCCATGTCCTGGTTACCAGTGACCAACTTAGTCTAGCCATTGGCAAAGAGGGACAAAATGTCCGTCTAGCTGCCCGCCTTACTGGCTGGAAAATCGACATCAAAGAAGTGGAGAGCTACCGAGCGGCGCTCGAGGAGGCGCAGGCCCAAGGACTGCCCTATCCCTTCATCACGCCAGCTGCCTTAGAACGCTTCCGGCGGCGGGAAAAGCAGGCTGCTCTGCAACTGGAAGAGGAGTACCCGGAGAAGCTCCGCCTGGAGGAGGAGCTGGAAGCAGACGAGAGGCTGGAGGAAGAATGGGTTGAGGAAGAGGAGGACTTCGACTACGATGCCGAGTTTGACATTGCTCAGCCCAAGGCCTAGAGCGGTGGGTCTGGCCAGTCGATAAAGTCGATAAATTAGATAGAAGCGATAGAAGCCTCTCCTCACTTACCCTTGAACTCCTCCCCACCAATCATCCTGGGCATATCGGGCGCCTCCGGGATGCTTTATGCCGTGCGCGCCCTGCACGTTCTGCTTAGCCTGGATTACCGCGTCGAAGTCGTGGTTTCCAAAGCGGCCTACCAGGTGTGGCAGGGGGAGCAGGGAGTGCCCTTGCCGGCGGATCCCCAGCAGCAGGCCCAGTTTTGGCGACAGCAGGCTGAAAGCGAGGGCGGATCCCTAGTCTGTTATCGTTGGCAAGACCTAGGGGCGGCCATTGCCAGCGGCTCCTACCGCACCCAGGGGATGTTGGTGATCCCTTGCAGTATGGGCACGGTGGCCAAGCTGGCTGCTGGCTTGAGTTCGGATCTGCTAGAGCGGGCTGCCGATGTGCAGCTCAAGGAAGGCCGCCGCCTGGTCATCGTGCCCCGGGAAACCCCCTTTAGCCTCATTCACCTACGCAACCTGACCACCTTGGCAGAGGCAGGGGCGCGCATTGTCCCCGCCATTCCGGCCTGGTACCACCAACCCCGCACCATCCTAGATCTGGTGGATTTTGTGGTGGTGAAGGCCTTGGATCAGTTTGGCATCGACAGCCACCTCATCCAGCGTTGGCAAGGGATGCGTCAGCGCCAGATCCTCAAGTTGTCCTCTGAGGAGTAAACCCCGTAGCCAAGGCGAGGGCCTCCCGGCCGCGTTTTTTGGCGGCTGGTTTTCTTTCCCTGGGCTGGCCCCGTGGAGACATAGATCCTGGTTTATGATTCAAGAGCAAGTCATTGCACCCTCTGATTAACATGAAGACGCTCACGCTGCACCAGTTACAAATCTTCGAGGTTGCCGCCCGTCACCTCAGCTTTACCCGCGCTGCTGAGGAGTTGTACTTGACCCAGCCTACGATTTCGATGCAGATCAAGCAGCTCAGCAAAGCCGTGGGGCTGCCCCTGTTTGAGCAGGTCGGCAAGCGGCTCTACCTTACAGAAGCCGGCCAGGCTCTTTACCAGACTTGCCAGAAAATCTTTGAGCAGTTGAATCAATTGGAGATGACCCTCGCTGACCTGAAGGGACTAAAACAGGGGCGGCTGAGCATTGGGGTCGTCACCACTGCCAAGTACTTTATTCCTCGCCTGCTGGGGGCGTTTTGCCAGCAGTATCCCGGTATCGACGTGTCCCTGAAGGTGCTAAACCGGCAGCAAGTTCTGGAGCGGCTGAGTAACAACATGGACGACCTCTACGTGATGGGGATGCCGCCAGAGGATCTGGATGTGGTAGCCCAGCCTTTCCTGGAAAATCCCTTGGTGGTGATGGCCCCCATTCACCATCCTTTGGTAGGCCAAAAGCAGATCCCCTTGGCCCGCATTGCCCAAGAGCCCTTCTTGGCCCGCGAGCCCGGTTCTGGCACCCGCATGGCGGTGGAGCGGCTCTTTGACAAGCACAACTTAAAGCTCAACATTCGCATGGAGATAGGCAGCAGCGAAGCCATTCGCCAGGGCATTATCGGCGGGTTAGGCATTTCGGTTTTGTCCCAGCATGTGTTGGCTCTAGGGGGGTGGCAACAGCATTTAGCCATTTTGGATGTGGAGGAGTTTCCCATCCAGGGGTTTTGGTATCTGGTCTATTTGCGCTCCAAGCGCCTTTCGCTTGTGGCTAAGGCTTTTGCTGATTTCCTGCTATCTCAGGTTTCTCAGATGGAGCTGGATTTTCTTGCAAAAGAGCAGCACAGATCCCCTCTAAATTCCAATCCAGATCAGCTTTCTGGCAGAGAGGATGAAAAGCATTTACCAGCTCTTGCCGCAGCCCCTGGAGGCCCTGGAAATCACGGGTAAAAAAGACCCGTAAAAACGCCAAGTAGGCCCGTGCCCAGTTGTCTTCAGGATTCAACTTGACAATTTGTTCAAAATGCTGCTGGGCTGCTTGCGGCCGCAACAGAGCCACCTCCAGCAATGCCAGCTCGTAGTGGCTTTGGATCTGCTTTTCCCGCTGGCCCTGGGCGGCTGCCCAGTGTCGTTCTCCCTCTAGCAGTTGGCGGATCAAAGCTCGGTCCGGATCGGTGAGAAAAGTTGGATATTGCAACGTTGTCCAGGCGTTGAGGTAAAGGGAGAGGGCCTCGAGATCTCCCTGCACAGCCGCCTTGGCCGCCTGTCGTAGGAGAAAGAGGGGATCTCCTGGGGAAATAGGGGATCCCCCTTTCCCGCCGCGGGATCCCTTCCAAGCCTGACTGAAAGACCGGCGCCTTCCTTGGGGGGATTGCCACTCCAGGTGGAGGATTCCTTCTTTTGTTGCTAGCTCTGGCCAGGCCAAGATCTCCTCCACCTGCCAACTGCCGGGGGCGTAGAGCAGCAGGCGGTTTTGGCCAACCACCCAGGCCCGCTTGGCCAAGACCCGCCCCTGGGGATCTTCCAGTCGCGCCCAGACAAGGGTTTGGGCCAAGTCCTGAGCCGGCCCCTGCCACTGCAGCCGCCAGGCTTGGGTTCCTCCTTTGAGCTGCAGCAGTTCCACTTCCTCTTCCTCTGCCGGAGCGGGCAACTCTTGCAGCACAACCCTGGGCTTGGTGGGGAAGTAGGTGTACAGCCGGCCCACCGCTGGCAGATCGAACTGCTGCCGCTGCCAGTCGGGACTCTTGTCTAGGAGTTGCCGGATTTGCTCCTTGGCTGGACCGTAGGGGCCGACAATTCCCTGCTCCCCTGCCGCGTCCACAAACCCATCCAAGAGCGCCAGCTCCACCTCCGGCCAGGGAGTTTGCCCGGCACTACGGAAGGTAATTGGCCAGCGCTGCAAAGCTGCCAGGTAGCTGAGCGTCTCAGACGAAATCAACTCGGTGTTGGGGAGGACGCCTAGGGTGGTGGTCAAGCCTGGCTGCACCAGGGATCCAATCCATCTCGTCAGCTCCTGCTGGGGGTGCTGCCCATGCCAGCGCATTTGGATCCCTTTCCAGAGAGGAGCCACGCCGGGAGTGAGGGGCTGCCCCAGGTTAAGGAGGGCCAGGGATCCCAGAGCTAGGCTTATGCCAACTCCCTGGCGCAACGCCTTTTGCCCCCAGCGTTCCCCCAGCCAGCGCCAGACTTTGTCCAGCCCACCCGCCGAGAGGAGAGCTAGCAGGGGCAACAGCGGCAGCGTAAAGCGCACATCCTTGATGGCCACCAGCGTGTAGATCAAGTAGCCCGAGCTGTAGAGGCCCCAGAGGAGAGCCTCCCGCCGGCTTGGGGATCCCCAGAGCGAAAGCAGCGGCAAGGGGCATAGCCAAGGGCTCGTTTGCAGGGGCAAAAAGCGCAAATAGGCCGTCCACCAGCACAGGGATCCCGCTGGGCAGGTGAGGTAGTAGTGGGCAGTCTCGGCATAAGCCCAGCCGTTGCTGAGTACAAACAGCCAGTTGGCTCCATACCAGGGCCAGCACAAGAGCAGCATGACCCCCATCCCCAGGGTCAGGTGGGCCAGCCGCACCAGCCAAGGGATCCTCACCCCCAGCAGAACAGCCAGCAGGGGCGGTAGCAAAAACAGCACCCCTGTCCACTTGGTCAGCAGCACCGCCGCCACCCCTGCCCCCACCCCCACCGCCCCCCACCAGGAGGGCTCCTCCCCATAGGCCCAGAGCGCCCAAAAAGCCAACGTCACCGCCACCACCAGCGGCAGCTCCAACATGTACACATGGGCCAGGGCCGCGATCCCTGGGTAAAGCACCAGCAGCGCTGCTGCTAGCCAGCCCACTTCTTGGGAGTGGTAGATCCGCTGGCCCAGGCGCTGGGTTGCCAGGGTCAGGATCCCCAACAACGCCAAATTGAGCAACTGCCCGTCTGCTCGGCTAAAGGGGTGCAGAGCTGCCAACGGGATCCCCAGCCAATAGGCCAAAGGCGGGTAGCGCTGGTTCAAGTGCAAAAACTGCTGCCACCACAGCCCTTCCCAGCGAAACCGCCGCAGGTGCTCCCCAAATGCCTGCGCCTGCAACAGGTGCTGCGCCTCATCCCAGGCCGGTGGCAGGGGATCACTCCAGTTCCAAACCAGCAGCAGCAGCAGCGCCGCCATCCCCAGTCCGGCCCAGGCCGTGAGCAAAGGGATCCCCCCCGGTTCCGCTAGCCAACTGGATGCCCTCTCCATTGCCTTGGCCCTGATTCCCGACGCTACACTCAACTTGGGCTGCCCTTAGACAATACCCACCTCCCCATGACCGTTCCACCCTCTAGTCCCACAGGCGTCTGGATCCTCCCCGATCAGCTCCACCCGCAGCAAGCTGCCCTTGCCTCTCTCTCGGATCTACCCCCCCCACCGCGTTCCCGTTCTTTTCATCGAATCCCACGCCTGGGCCAGCTCCCGCAACCATCACCAGCAAAAGCTGGTCCTGGTCTGGTCGGCCATGCGCCACTTTGCCCAGGAATTGCAGCAGCGTGGCCACCCCGTCACCTATGTGGAAGCCGAGGGCTATGCCGAGCCTCTACAAGCCTGGGCCAGGCAAAACCGGTTGCAACAAATCCGCCTCATGCAGCCCGCCGACATCCCTGTCCGCGAGGAGGTGGAAAAGCTAAGATCCGTCCTCCCCTGCCCGCTCCTAGTCCTAGAAAACAACCACTTCCTATGGACAGCTCGCCAATTTATCGACTGGGCCCTAGGCCGCAAGCGCCTCCTCCTAGAGGACTTCTACCGTCAAGGGCGCAAACGCTTCCGCATTCTGATGGACGGCTCCCAGCCCCTCGGCGGGCGCTGGAATTACGACCGGGAAAACCGCCAGCCTCCCCAGCCTGGCCGGCGCTACCCTCCCCCTTTGACGTTTCCCCCCGATGCCATCACTCAGGCGGTGATGGAGAAAGTGCGGCAACGTTACGGCCACCACTTCGGATCCCTGGAAGGCTTTGGCTGGGCTGTTACTCGCACCCAAGCCTTGCAGGTGCTTGAGGACTTCATTCAACACCGCCTGCCTTACTTCGGTCCTTGGCAGGACGCCATGCAAGCCGGGGAAGACTTCCTCTACCACTCCCTCCTTTCGCCCTACCTCAACCTAGGACTTCTCACCCCCCACGAAGTCATCGCTGCTGCCGAGCAGGCCTACCATCGCGGCGGGATCCCCCTCCCTTCGGCCGAAGGCTTCATCCGCCAGATCCTGGGCTGGCGAGAATACCTGCGCGGCTTCTACGAATACCAAATGCCCAACGGCTATGCCCAGAAGAACTTCTTCGGCCACCACCGCCCCCTGCCCCAGTTCTTCTGGACGGGCGAAACCGACATGGCCTGTCTGCGGCACACCCTCGGCCAGATTCGTCGCCACGGCTACGCCCATCACATCCAGCGGCTGATGGTACTCAGCAATTTCTCGCTCATTGCCGGCATCCAGCCCCAAGCTGTAGAAGCCTGGTTTCACGAGGTCTTCATCGACAGCTACGACTGGGTGATGCAGCCCAACGTCATCGGCATGGGCCTTTTTGCCGACGGCGGCATGCTTTCCACCAAGCCCTACGCCGCTTCTGCCCAGTACATTTGCAAAATGAGTGACTACTGCCGCCGCTGCCGCTACAATCCCAGCGAGAAGGTTGGCGAACGGGCCTGTCCCTTCAATACCTTCTACTGGGATTTCCTGTTGCGCCATCGTTCTCTCTTGCTTCCTCTGGGAAGGATGAAATGGGTACTAGCCCACCTGGATCGCCTGCAGCCAGGGATCAAAGCCCAAATCCAAGCGCAAGCCGCTGCTTGGTGGGAGTCCACGTCCAATGCCTAGGGGCAACTCCCTGGGTCTGCTGTTTGGTATTCACTAGAATTGGAGACCCTTTTTCGCGTGCTGCTTGGTTCTAAGGAGCCCACGTCATGAAATGTCCCCGCTGCGGCAAGCAAGAAATCCGTGTTTTGGAGTCCCGTTCGGCAGAAGGTGGCCAAAGCGTGCGGCGGCGGCGGGAATGCATGTCCTGTGGCTATCGCTTCACCACCTATGAGCGCATCGAATTCATGCCCATCATGGTCATTAAACGGGATGGATCCCGGGAGAGTTTTAACCGCAACAAGATCTTACAGGGGGTGATGCGCGCCTGTGAGAAAACTCCCGTGACCCTTAAGCAAATGGAAGAGCTGGTCAACGAGATCGAAGAGAAGCTCCAATTAGAAGATGTGCAGGAAGTAACCACCCTCCGCATTGGCGAGATGGTTTTGGAGCGCCTGCGGCACTTGAGTGAGGTGGCCTACTTGCGCTTTGCCTCTGTGTATCGTCGGTTTCGAGACATCAAAGACTTTGCTCACGAGTTGGAACAATTAGAGCAGTTGGAACGACCGTCGCGCCAGGATTTAGAGCGCCTCCTCCAGGACTCCCTTGCTTCAGAAGGGAGCACAAAGTAGAGAAAATGCTCTCCAGGGGCTCCCATTTGCAACGCTTGGCGCTATGCTTGGGGTAGCAATCGCTGCTTGCCCTAGGCCTAGCGCTAGGCAGGCGGGGGTAGGCGGCGTTTAGCACTACCCTTAGAAGATCCAGATTTCACAGTGTAGGTCTTATGCAACACAACTTTCGGGCTTCCAGCCTCTCTGTAGCTCCTAGCAGCAACAGCTTTCCCTCTCCCGAGGCCCTGGAAACTGAGCCTAGGCCTGGGACAGTGCCGCTCCGGGTACATCAACAAATGGCCGAAGAGCTGGAGTCTGCCCGTCAACAGGTAAGCCGCCTCTCCTTGGAAAATCAGCGCTTGCGCACCCTGCATCAGCAGTTGTCTGGAGAAATTGCCGCCCTCGAGCAAGAAATTCAGGGACACGTGGGCCAGATCCTAAAGCGCCTGCAGCAACTTAACCTGCGGCTTGCTGACTCAAGTCAACAAGCTGCTGCTTCCGAAAGAGAAGCTACTACAGCGTCCTGGCGAAGGGATAACCCAACCTCCTCGCCCTACGACTTTCTCAATCGCCTTAAGCAGCGCCAAGCCCGCAGCGAAGCTTCACCCTTCTCCAGCAATGGCTACTCTCCTACCTTGAGCTTAACTGGGCCCCCTTCCGAGTCGCTTCACCAAGCCCACTTCTCCGCTGTTCCCACCTGCCCTCCTCCTGAAACCCCTGCCGCGCCCCCTTCGCCCCAGGCTAAGTACCAATTTCCTTCTCTAGAGGAGCTAATGCAGAGCAGGGGGAATCCAGCTCTCTATCCCAGCGAAGCCTACCAGCGTATGCAGAAGCAGCACCATGGCTCCCAAGGCTCCCCCCTACTTTGGATAGCAGCAGCTATCGTCTTAGTGGCGGGCTCTTTTGGACTAGGATTCGTAGCAGTGCAACCCTTCTTGCATAGCAGTTCCCCCTCTCCTCAAGCACCGTCGGCAGGCCCCTAGTAACAAACAGGAATAGCAGCCCCTTTTTGGTGAGAGGGGGCGTGGTGGAGTCTGGCACCGAGCTATTTTTCCGGGGGGTCACCCCTCCAGTAGGTTCGCCGCTGATGCGTT
>NZ_JANSHI010000003.1:0-107878 GCF_047461615.1 Synechococcus sp. W65.1
GGGGATCCGCTTGCTTTTGAGCACCTCGAGCCGCTCGCCGTCAAACCACACGTCCACCCCCTGCAGTTCTCCCGGCATGCCTCCCCCCTTGACAAGTACAGCCTTACAGCCTAGGGCGTGGATGCGGCGGGCCGCCGTCTCCATATCCGCCAGCGACTGCAGTTCCATCCCTGCCAAAATCTGGGCTTCGTAGCGGTTGGGGGTAACAACCTGAGCCAGGGGAATTAGCCGCTCGCGGATGGCCTGGATGGCCTCCTCCGCCAGCAGCTTGGCCCCCGTGCGGGAGACCATTACCGGATCTACCACCAGTGGCTGCAGCGCCCAGCGCTCCACTTGGCGGGCCACCTCGCGCACGATCTCAGCATTGAGCAACATGCCGGTTTTGATCCCTTGCACCCCAATGTCCTGCACCACCGCTTCAATTTGAGCAGCCACTGCCTCTGGCGGCAGCGCATCCACGCGGTTGACCCCCAGGGTATTTTGGGCAGTTACGCAGGTGAGGGCGGAAGTGCCATGAACCCGCTGGAAGGCAAAAGTGCGCAGATCCGCTTGAATGCCGGCTCCGCCGCCGCTATCGGATCCGGCAATGGTGAGGGCGACAGGGGGGCGCTGCTCGGCCAAAGTTGGAGCTGGTGAAGCTGGTTCAGATACAGACATTGGCTAAACGAGAAAAGCTAACGAGGGCACTGCTGGTAGCTATCAGCTTGCTGGCTCCCAACCCCCTAGAGGGGGCTAGAAGCTGGCTAAGCGTGAATCTAGTAGCCATTGTCGGTAGTAGCCACCACCTCTACCCAAACCCTATCCCCCTCCACCGCCGTCAGACTCCAGCGCAGGAGGCGGGCCGTTTGCCCCAGCTCTCGGGCGACTTGGTGGAGAAGGGATCCCTCCAGTTGAGCAGCAGAAAGCGGCAAACTCAGGGGCAAAGCTAGACGCAGAAAATGTAGCCTCACAGTCTTCTCACGCTGAACTCACGCCAACCAGGGAGGGCAGAGCTAGCGGCCAAACTGCAAACGATAGACTTCTTCCTCCTGATCTGTTTCCACCTCCAGATCGGAGGTAGGATAGGCCACGCACAGCAGGACAAACCCCTGAGCCTTGAGCTCGGGCCCGATCATGGCGTTAGGCTGGGCCACGGATCCCGACTTCAGTCGCCCTGCACAGGTGGTGCAGACACCTGCTTGGCAGGAAGAGGGCAGCTCTAAGCCGTGTTCAAGAGCCGCCTGTAAAACCGTCTGCTCCGCCGCCGCAGGAAAGCGGTAGGTTTGGCCCCGGTGGTGGACAGTTATCTGGTAAACCATGACGGCCCTCAAGAACCCGCCTGCGAAGAGGTGCGAGCCACTGTTAGCGTCTGCGGCTGGCGCATTTTCTTTATCTGAACCTCGATCTTCTGAACCCCTTCCGCCTTCAGGTCGGCGATATAGCTGCCTTTGTGCGCTTCTGCTTCTTCCAGGCTAGTGAAGGGGCCGTAATAGTAGGTGCAGTCGTCGGTGGCAATCTCGATCCAAACCGCTAAGCCGCGCAGCCTATCCAAGAGGCTGATCAACCTCTTCAGAAGACTAGTCAAAGGGTTGCTCACAGGATCGATCCCCCGCTAAGAAGTGCCAGCAAACATTCGGAACTGCCTGCAGTCACTTAGATTCTACTGCGTTTGTTGAGAATTTGTTGAGAAATGTTTCAGTGCGCTTGAGCTGGTGAGGGGAGCGCTGCCGGTGGATCTCGTAGAGGACGATGCCCGCTGCTACCGAAGCATTCAAGCTTTCCGTGCGGCCCGATAAGGGAATCGACAGCAGTTGGTCGCAGTGGCGCTGGGTAAGCAGGCTAATGCCTTCCCCTTCCGATCCAATCACCAAGGCGACGGGTCGGCGAAAGTCGGCGCTATAGACGGGGGCAGCTCCCTGGCTGGTGGTGCCATAGATCCAAAACCCTTGCTCTTTAAGGTACTCTAGAGCGCGATTTAAGTTCACCACCCGCGCCACGGGCAGGGTGGAGAGAGCGCCAGCTGCCACCTTCATCACTGTCGCGGTCACCCCTGCCGCCCGCCGCTGCGGGATCACCATCCCCTGCATGCCAAACGCCTCCACGCTACGGGCAATAGCTCCCAGGTTGTGGGGATCCTGAATCCCGTCTAGCACCACCAGCACCGGCTGGGGGCTAGCCTGGCGGCTGCGCTCCACCAGCTCTTCTAGATCCACGTATCGATAAGGGGTAGCCTGGGCGGCGATCCCCTGATGGTTGGCTCCACCCGTAAGGAGGTTTAGCCGCTGGGGAGAGACCTCATCAATAACCGTGCCGCGCGCTTTGGCCTCCTCCAAGAGCGACAAAAACTGGGGGCTATACCGTAGCCTCGGCACCACCCAAACCCGGTTGAGGGTAGCACCGCTCCGCAGGGCCGCAAGTAAAGTCTGGCGACCGTAGATGATCTCTTGTTCCGCTTCGGGCTTGGGCTCCATGGGTCGCCGCAACTTGCGTAGGCGAGAAGGCTTAGGCATGAGAGGAAGACCTAAATCATCTCAGCCAAAACATCGGTGAGGGCAAGAATGGAGCGCAAGCGGTCGGGATTGGTGAGGTAGAGGTAGCCCAGGATGGTTTCCAGGCCACTGGCATTTTGATAGTCGGCTAGGGGCAGATGCCGAGGTGGGCGACCGCAACCATTGCGGCCCCAGCAGACAATAGCCTGCTCTTCAGGGCTGAGATATGGTAGCAGCGCTAACAGCAGCTTGGCCTGAGCCGAGCCGCACACCCGCCTCACCACCCGCTGATGGTAGCGCTCTAAGCGATCTGGGGGAAACAACTGTTGCCGCCGCACGTGGAGTTCGTAAATGGCATCCCCCAAGTAAGCTAAGGCGGCCGGCGACAGGCGACGGATCTCGGTCGACGGCAATCTTTCGGAACTGGGATCAAGTCCAAGGAGTGGATCGCTCACGGCTGCTGACAAAAATTGGAAATTAGCGAAAGGGGGGAAACAGGAGATCGCCATTGAGCAAAAGCAGGTAGGCAACGATGGCTCCCCCCACTCCCCCTATTAAAAAGCCGGCAGCCAATTCGCTCCAGGCCTGGGATCCCTGGACTGGCCCGCCATGGCGCGGCGAGGAGACGGTGCCGTAGAGAGAGAGGGCCGCCGTCAGGATCAAAATGAGGCCACAGGCTCCCAAGAAGCCACTCAGCAGGCCAATAGGCTCGTTGCGCAAAGGCCCGAGCTTGGCAAAGGGCCCCACCAGCCAATAGCCGTGGGCCATACCAATTTCCAGACCCCGCCAGATAGGACTGGCTCCCGGTCGGTTGATCGGCAGCCAACTTAGGAAGAGACGAACGGCAGGCGCGTGGTTAATCGGTGTCTGGAGGTTGCCAATTTGCGGATCCCCTTCTGGGGCCGTGATGTATTCCTTGCCAGAGGGAGCAGTGTCGACAGGGGACTCAGGCATGAGGCAATCTTGTGTCCAGGCTAAGAGAAGCAGGGATCCCCGAGGCTCTGTGGGGATCCCTACCCCTTTATTTAGAACGTCAAAATGTCAGGGAAGAAGCGATTGATCTCAATAAACAGGGCAAGGAAGAAGCTGGAAAACAAAATGAGGGCTACCGGAGCGGTGGTGAGAAATTTGGTGAAGTCAGCCATATCGACCTCTCACAGGGAATGGGTTGACTCAGTTCCTTCCTCAGCGAGGAGAGACGGGAACAGCCTCCTCTGGGGCTTGAATTTCACCGCTGGCAATTTCCTTGAAAGCAGCGGCAGGCCAGGCCAAAGCCGTGAGGAAACAGCGCAGCGCCAAGGGAACGTCGATGATACTTTCTTTCATCTCCGGCTCCTCGCTATCGCGAACGGCAATTAGGTAGGAGCGGCCTGCCCAGCCCAACCAGCCGGCAAGGTAGAGGAAAAGTAAGCCAGGGATGAGAAACTCACCTGCATGGCTCCAGCGGCCATCGGTAACCAGGTGAGGCAAGCCTTCTTCGCCACAGAGCAGCTTGCTGTAGCGCTCAAAACGCTTTTCGGTTTGGACCAACTTTTGCTGGTAAAGGGGAGCCAACTCAGGGCTAGCGTTGCGGATTTTCTCTTCGAGGCTGCTCAGGCGCTGATCTCGTAGAGCCTGGAAAGCAGGAACTTCGCTACAAGGCTTCAAGCCAATCAAAGGCTCTGCCTGCACTGCCTGGGTAAAACCAAGCACTAGGCAAAGGGCCAAAAGGAGACTCAAAAGGGTTCGCATGGCAGGATGTGTCCTTGAGCTAGGGACTCAATGGGGAGGAATGCTCAGTGAAGCAACGAGCACCAAACGGTTAGTATCATACTCCTGAGCGCCTTATCCGGAGGGATCCCGGGTTTTAGCTCACACAATTCTTAAGGATCCTGAGGCATTCCCACCCCTTTTTCCCATGGCCTGTGTCCTTGCCATTGAAACCAGTTGCGACGAAACGGCTGTGGCGGTGGTGGAGGCGGAGCCAACCTGGCCAACCTTTGCCCCGCGGCAGCTCAGCTCGGTGGTAGCTAGCCAGATCGACCTCCATGCAGCCTACGGAGGTGTGGTGCCGGAGGTGGCCTCCCGCCGCCATGTGGAAACTTTGCCATTTGTACTGGAGTCAGCGCTGCAGCAGGCCGGGCTAGGCGTAGCCGAGGTGGATGCCATTGCCGTAACTTGTGCGCCGGGCCTGGTGGGATCCCTGCTGGTGGGGCTGATGGCGGCCAAGACCTTGGCGCTACTCTACGATAAGCCCTTGATTGGGGTACATCACCTGGAGGGCCATCTCTTCAGCGGCTTTTTGGCCACAACCGACTTGCAACCTCCCTGCCTGTGCCTTTTGGTTTCGGGAGGCCACACCAGCTTGATCTGGATGAAGGATTACGGAGAGTACCAGACGATGGGCCGCACCCGCGACGATGCTGCCGGCGAAGCCTTTGATAAGGTGGCGCGGCTGTTGGGGCTGGGCTACCCGGGGGGGCCCCAGATCGACCGCTGGGCGCAACAAGGGGATCCCCATCGCTTTCCCCTGCCGGAAGGCAAGCTAGACCGCCCCTACGACACCAGCTTCAGTGGCCTGAAGACGGCTGTGCTGCGCCTCGTCCAGCACTTGCAGCAGGAAGGCCAGGAGCTGCCCATTGCCGACATTGCCGCCAGCTTTCAGGCCTGCCTAACGCGCGTCCTCACGGAAAAAGCAGTGGCCTGCGCCGAAGCTCTTGGCCTCTCAACCCTGCTGCTGACTGGCGGGGTGGCTGCCAACCGGGAGCTGCGCGCTCGCCTTCTGGAAGCGGGTCAGCAAAAGGGCCTGCGGGTGGTGATCCCGCCTGTTGCCCTCTGTACCGACAACGCCGCCATGATTGGGGCAGCCGGCCTCTGTCACTGGCTGCGCGGGGAGGTCTCCCCCTTGGATTTGGGCGTGGCTTCGCGCATGGCGCTGGAGGAGATCCCTGCTCTCTACACGGCTGGGCGCAAAGATTACCGCGAGCTGCCAACAGGTTCTGCCGTCGCTCTCTGACGCTGTCTCACCTCGAGGTAGATGAGCAAGGCGTTGATGTCGGCAGGGTTGACGCCGCCAATGCGAGCGGCCTGGCCTACGGTCAGAGGCCGGACTGCTGCCAGTTTCTCCCGCGACTCTTTGGAGAGGGTGGGAATGGAGTGGTAGTCCAGATCGGGAGGAAGAGGGCGGTGGTACTGCTTGCTCACCTGCTCGATCTGGGCTTGTTGCCGCTGGATGTAGCCGCTGTATTTGACGGCAATTTCCGCTGCCTCCTGCTCAAAGGGATCCAGCTCCTCATTTCCCAACCCCAGCTCCAGCAGGTTGGCGTAGTGGATCTGGTTGCGGCGCAGGAGCTCAGCTAAGGTGGCGGATCCTTTGATCCCCTGGCCAGTCAGTTGGCTGAGGTGGATCCCGGCGGGGTCGTGGGCCTTAACCCGCTGGGTTTCCAGGCGCTCAATCTCGGCGGCAATACGAGCCTGTTTAGCCTGGAAGAGAGCCCAGCGGCGGTCGTCGATGAGGCCCAACTCTCGCCCTAAAGGAGTGAGGCGCTGGTCAGCGTTGTCGGCGCGCAGGATAAGGC
Source organism: Synechococcus sp. W65.1 (assembly GCF_047461615.1). NCBI lineage: Bacteria > Bacillati > Cyanobacteriota > Cyanophyceae > Synechococcales > Synechococcaceae > Synechococcus > Synechococcus sp. W65.1. Next base: position 6,026 of record NZ_JANSHI010000003.1, read on the forward strand.
GGTATTCGGAGCGGCTGGTGAGCATGCGGTAGGGCTCCCGCAGCTCTTTGGTGCAGAGGTCGTCGATAAGGGTGCCGATGTAGCTGGACTCGCGCGGCAGCGTGACTAAGGGTTTGCCTTGCACCAACCGGGCGGCGTTGATCCCGGCAATGAGCCCCTGGGCTGCTGCTTCTTCGTAGCCGGTGGTGCCGTTGATCTGGCCGGCGCAGAAGAGCCCCTGCACCTTCTTGGTCATCAGGGTGGGATAGAGCTGGGTGGCCGGCAGATAGTCGTATTCCACCGCGTAGGCAGGCCGCAGCATCACGCACCGCTCCAGGCCGGGCAAGGAGCGCAACATTTGGATCTGGATCTTCTCGGGCATCCCCGTCGAGAACCCTTGGATGTAGAGCTCCGGCAGATCCCGCCCCTCGGGTTCGATAAAGACAGGGTGTCTCTCCTTGTCGGCAAAGCGCACGATCTTGTCTTCAATGCTGGGGCAGTAGCGCGGCCCTTTGGCCTCCACCCATCCGCCGTAGACAGGAGTCTCGTGGAGGTTCTCCCGGATGATGCGGTGCGTCTCCGGCGTGGTGTAGGTGAGGTAGCAGTCCATCTGCTCCCGCGGCACCCACACTTCTGGGTCAAAGCTAAACCAGCGTAGGTCTGGATCCCCTGGCTGCCGCTCCATCACGGAGAAATCAACGCTGCGGCGATCCACGCGGGCAGGGGTGCCCGTCTTCAGCCGGCCTGTCTCAAAGCCCAGTTGGCGCAGGGTGTCAGTCAGGCCTTCGACGGCAAATTCCCCCGCACGTCCAGCAGGTTGCCAGTGGCGGCCAATCCAGATGCGCCCTCCCAGAAAGGTGCCCGTGGTCAGGATCACCGCCCGACAGCCGAAGACGCTGCCGAAATGGGTAACCACGCCCACCACTTCCTCGTTGAGCCCCAGCACCAGGTCGGTGACGGTGCCCTCTCGAAGAGTCAGGTTGGGCTGGTTTTCTACCACCGAGCGCATCACCCGCGCGTACTCCCGCTTGTCGGTTTGCGCCCGCAAGGCCCATACTGCTGGGCCCCGCGAGCGATTGAGCACCCGCTTTTGCAAATAGGTGCGGTCGGTAACTTTGCCCATCTCACCGCCGAGGGCGTCAATCTCATGCACCAGTTGCGACTTGGCCGGGCCACCCACGGCGGGGTTACAAGGCTGCCAGGCAATCTTGTCCAAGTTCAACGTCAGCATCAAGGTCCTACAGCCCAGTCGCGCTGACGCTAGGGCCGCTTCACAGCCGGCGTGCCCCCCACCCACGACGATCACGTCGTAGTGGTCAAGAAAGTCCACGTTGTCCCGTCCGACTTTGAGCATACGCTGGCTTCTGCTGGTGAGTACCGGGATCCCAAAGGGCATCAGATTGTTTCAGCTTGTTTTTCCAGTTTAGCGAGAGGGGCAACGCCTGAGATTGTGGGGGCCCTTGACCCCAGCAGCGCCAGCCAGTCCCTTGCTCGTCACTTGACACTCCAGGGTAGGAACCTTCCTGCCTCTTGGCCAGAGCCAAATCCAGACTATTTTAGTCGGGTTTGGTTGACGGGCTAGATCGCGGGTGATAGGATTGACCTCGGGCTGGGTAAGCCAGATCCATTTCTCCCGCTGAAGGCTTCCTATGACGCCAACCCTTTCCCAACGCCTGCTCGGCTCTGCTGATTTGCCCTCCAACTCTGCCTTGCGCAACCCGCAGGTGGGCTTTAGCCGTTTGCGCTGCCGCGAATGTGGGGCCGAGTACGAGCCGGTCGCCAAGCACGTGTGCGACCTGTGTTTTGGCCCCCTGGAAGTGGTCTACGACTACGACTGGCTCAAGAGCGTCGTCAGCCGGCAGAGCATCCAAGCCGGGCCGCTGTCTATCTGGCGCTATCGGCCTTTCCTGCCGGTGGTTTCGGAGCGCCCTATCGATGTCGGCACCGGCATGACTCCCCTAGTGAAAGCGGAGCGGCTGGGGCGGCGACTGGGGTTAAAAAACCTCTACCTCAAGAACGATGCCGTCAACATGCCCACCCTCAGCTTCAAGGATCGGGTGGTGTCGGTAGCCTTGACCCGCGCCAAGGAGCTGGGCTTTACCACGGTCTCTTGCGCCAGCACGGGCAATTTGGCCAACTCCACGGCTGCCATTGCCGCCCATGCCGGCCTGGAGTGCACTATCTTCATCCCGGCGGATCTGGAGGCAGGCAAGGTACTAGGGTCCCTCATCTACAGGCCCACCGTCATGGCCGTGGAGGGCAACTACGACCAGGTGAACCGCCTCTGCGCCGAGGTGGCGGATCGCTACGGCTGGGGCTTTGTCAACATCAACCTGCGCCCCTACTACGCAGAAGGCTCGAAAACCTTGGCCTACGAGGTGGCGGAGCAACTAGGTTGGCAACTGCCGGATCAGGTAGTGATCCCGCTGGCGTCGGGATCCCTGTACACTAAGGTTTACAAAGGTTTTCAGGAGTTCGTGAAGGTGGGCCTAGTGGCAGAAAAGCCGGTTATTTTCCACGGCGCCCAGGCCCGGGGCTGTGCGCCCATCGCCCAGGCCTTCCGCGAGGGGCGGGATTTTGTTACTCCCGTTAAGCCGAACACCATCGCCAAATCCATTGCCATCGGCAACCCCGCTGATGGCATCTACGCCCTGGAGATTGCCCGCAAGACCGGCGGCCAGATCGAGACGGCCACGGATCCCGAGATCATTGCCGGCATCAAGCTCCTGGCCGAGACTGAGGGCATCTTCACCGAGACGGCTGGCGGCACCACCATTGCCGTGCTCAAACGCCTGGCCGAAGCCGGCCAGCTCGATCCCGAGGCGATTACGGTAGCCTATATTACCGGTAATGGCTTGAAAACCCAGGAGGCGGTGCAGGCGCATGTGGGCCACCCGCTGGTAATTTCGCCCAAGCTGGAGAGCTTTGAACAGGCGCTGGAGCGGGCCCGCACCCTGGAGCGGCTGGACTGGCAGGAGGCCTCGGTTTGAAGAGGGGGGATCCCCCAAGAACTTTCCTGGTACAGACCCGCCTTCGGGTCAAGGGGGTCAACGTGAACAATTCACGGCATTGACAGGGTGCTGCTACCTTGGTCTTCTAATGTTGGTCGATGGACGAAGCACTGGGCTTATGGCAGTCAAGGTGTTAATTCCCACCACGCTGCGGGCGCTCACCCGGAACCAGGAGGTGGTGAGTTGCGAGGGATCCACCATCCGTGAACTGCTGGAGGCTCTGGAGCAAAGCTATCCAGGCATCAAGGCGCGGCTGTGCGATGAGAGGGGAGAATTGCGCCGCTTTGTCAATCTTTACGTTAACAGCGAAGACATTCGCTTCCTGAAGGGATCCGACACCCCTCTGCAGGATGGAGATGAGGTGAGCATTGTCCCTGCTGTGGCAGGGGGCTGAGGGCTAGTGAGCCTACGGTGGACGCTAGGGACTGGCTGAGCCAGCCGGCGCCGATGGTGGCGCCTGCTCTGCTGGGCATGGTGCTGGTGCGGCAATTTGCCGATGGGCTGCAGGTGCGGGCTCAGATTGTGGAAACAGAAGCCTATACAGCCGGGGATCCGGCCTGCCACGCCTATCGCCGTAAGACCCGCCGCAACCAGGTGATGTTTGGGCCGCCAGGGCATCTCTACGTCTATCGCATCTACGGCCTCTACCACTGCCTGAACATCGTCACCGACGCGGAGGGGATCGCGTCAGCCGTTCTAATCCGCGCAGCCCAGTTGGATTGCCTGCCGGAGTGGATCCCGGCCAATAAGCGCATGAAACCGGCGCGGGTGGCGGCGGGTCCGGGCCTACTCTGTCAGGCGTTGCGCATTGACGGATCCCACAACGGCTGGCGGCTGGAGCCGGTGGTAGTCGGCCAGGAAGGCATTTGGCTGGAGGGATCCCCTGCCTGGGAGGCACAGTTCCCCATTGTCCAGACCACCCGCATCGGCATTACCCGCGGGGTGGAGCTCCCGTGGCGCTGGTACATTAAGGGGCATCCGGCGGTATCTTGCTACTAGGAAGGCAAGATGAACCCAAGCCCTTCGCCGGTGGGGGAGCTTGTTGCTTCTGGCTGCTCTGCCGCTTGGGGCAGCCCCACCTCTTTGGCAGCAGAAACCTGGATTGCGCTAGGGGTGCCGGTAGTCCTCAGCTCTGCCTGGGGCGGAGGCAAGCTGGAGGGGTGTCGATCCCCAGAAGCGACGGCAGCGAAAGCTTCTGCTCGGGATCCCGTCTCTGACCGTTGGGCGAACAAAAACAGACCTGGCTTAGGAAGCATCAGATTGCAGCTGGCTTTTCGAAAGGGATTTGCGTAAGGATAGAGGGAGTGAGGGGTGCAACTCACCCTTGGGTGAGACAGGTTAAGCATGAATAGAGTTAGGGTTAAAGGCCCAGGACGGTGGTTCGGGGGCTTCTCCTTGCCCAATAGACGCTGGGGCGCGGCTGTCCAAAAGAAGGCAGCGGAGCGATTTCTGCCGGCTTTTAGGTAGTCGGTGTCAACATGGGGGGTTTGGGTTGCTGCCACTTCCCAGCTTGTGGGAGAGGATGAGCTGCACGATGCCACGACGGGTTTCCCCTGCGCTGCTCTCCCTGCCTGCACTCAGTGCCTTGGTGCTGGCCCTCTCAGCCTGCGGCGAGCTCTCTTCCTCGAATGTCTCTCCCAGCCTTGTTCCCCCTTCTACCCTGCAGCCAGTTTTCACGCCAACTCCCCTTGGTCTTTCCACCTTTGCCCTCACACTCGAACAGGCCCGCCAATCGGGTTTGGCGGTGCCCAGCAACCGCATCGTTTTGCTGCTCCAAGAACAGGGATCCGATCTGGTGGCCCAGCTGCCGGCTTCTGAGGTGGAGCGCTGGCTGGCCCGCACCCCTACCTGGCCGGGGGTGGAAGGGATCGACCTGAGCATTAACCTGGGCAGCTATCGCCAGACTGCCAACGCGCCCCTACGCCCGGGGCAACCAGCCACCTTCACCTTTACCGACCCGCCCGCTGGCGAAGCCGAGCTTAGGGCTGTTGCCTATCGGGGATCCACCACCTTGGCACAAGGAAAGGGATCCCTGACTCTTTCTGCCCGCTCTGGAAGCGCTGACAGCAGCAGTCGCCGCCTGAGCCTGCTGGTGCTCTCCGAGGTGGAAGTGCCGCTGCTGCACGCAGGGGCAGGGGTGCCGGCGCCTGGCCAGCCGTTGTTGCTGTCGGGGGAAAATCTGGAGCGGGTGGAAAGCGTTCTTTTTGCCTCAGCCGCCAATCCGGAGCGCATCCTGAGGGGGGAAATTCGCTCGCGCAGCCGCAACAGTCTGACGGTGATGCCGCCAGCCTCCCTTTCCGGCACGGTCTGGGTGGCGGTGGCCGACGCTGAAGGACAAGGACTGGGAACCTGGATTGACGAGTGGCCCACTCCCACCCCCACTCCTACAGCAGCCTCGGGCTGGCGAGTGGAGACCCTCCTCGATGGCCGCACCGCTGCGGCAGCCAAGCCGGAGGGCAGCAGCTCCGATAACGAGGGGGAGGCCGGGATCTCCCTGCAGCAGATCGGCGGCATTGCCGCAGACCCCGAGGGGTTCTTTTACTTAGCCGACCCGGCCCAGCACCGCATTTTCCGGCTTTCCCCCGAAGGGGAACTGGAGGTGTGGGCGGGCAGCGGCAAGGCCGGCCACCGGGATGGGGTGGCGGAGCAGGCCCAGTTTCACTCCCCCCAAGGGCTACTTTGGGATCCCAAGGGGGGGTTGTGGGTGGCCGACAGCGGCAACCATTGCCTGCGCTACATCAGCCGACAGCGGCGGGTGAGCACCTTTGCCGGCACCTGTTCAGCCGGCCACCGAGATGGAGAGCGCGACGAGGCGCAGTTTCGCGAACCCTTTGGCCTGGCCCTGGGTCTGGACGGCAGCCTTTACGTGGCCGATCGCGCCAACCGCCGCATCCGCCGCATCACTCCCACGGGCAAGGTGACGACGGCCGCTGGCACCGGCCAGCCGGGATCCGCCGATGGGCCGGCAGACCAAGCCCAGCTTCTGGAGCCGACAGCTCTGGCAGTGGACAAGGCGGGTAACCTCTGGATTGCCGATAGGCATCTCCTGCGCCGGCTCTCTGCCGACGGACACCTGACCACCCTCTCCCAGGCGGAAGCAGGCTACCGCGATGGCCCTCTGGCGGAGGCCCGTTTTCAAACCCTTGCAGGGCTGGCCTTCGACAGTGCGGGGGTCCTCTGGCTGGCCGACCAAGACAACCGCCGCATTCGCCGTCTTCAGCCCAGCGGGCAGGTCTCTACCCTGGCCGGGGGGGATGAGCCTGGCTGGCAGGATGGCCCGGTGGTCTCAGCTCGCTTCCAGCGGCCTGGCTCTCTGCTTGCCTTGCCAGACGGCAGCTTGGTGGTGGTGGATGCTGGCCTGCCTGGCTTGCGGCGTCTTAGCCGCGTCGTCCCCCAGCCCGCCACTCCCGTTTCGGGGGGATCCCCCTAGGTGCGACGGTGACGGGCCAGGGCCGCTTCGTAAGCCCGCCGACTGGCCTGCAGGGACTTTTCCAAATCCACCACGGGGCGGGGATAGTCTACCCCCAGCCGCACGCCAAACTGCTTTTGCTCAGCGGCGCTGAGACGGTAGGGCTCGTGGATCTTGTCCCCCGGGATTCCGGCCAGCTCCGGCAGCCAGTGGCGTAGGTAGTGGCCCTGGGGATCGTAGGCGCGAGATTGCTTGGGAATGTGGAAGTAGCGAAAGCCGCGCGCATCGTTGCCCACGCCGGCGGTGTAGTTCCAGTTGCCGTAGTTGCTAGCCACGTCGTAGTCAATCAGCAGCGACTCAAACCATTCCGCCCCCAAGCGCCAGTCGATCCCCAGGTTCTTGGTGAGAAAGCTGGCCACATTCTGCCGCCCGCGGTTGGACATAAAGCCAGTGGCGGCCAGCTCCCGCATGTTGGCATCCACCAGAGGGTAGCCGGTCTCGCCGCGGCACCAAGCCTGAAAGCGGTCCCAGTCCTGCTGCCAGGGGATGGGGATCCCTTGGATCCCCGAGGGACGAAACAGCTTGGCGCCATGCTTGGCCAGGATGAAGCGAAAGTAATCCCGCCACAGCAGCTCGAAGACCAGCCAGTAGGTGGATTCGTTGCGCACCCGCTCCTCCTCGTAGCGCTTGACTTCGGCATACACCGTGCGAGGAGAAAGGCAACCCAACGCCAACCAGGCAGAAAGACGCGAGCTGTCGTTGGGATCCAGCATGCCGTTGCGGGTTTCTTTGTAGACGCGCAGCCGATCCAGATCCCAGATATAGGTCTGCAGGCGCGCCTGGGCAGCGGTGCTGCCGCCGGTATAGACAAAGCGGGCGCGGGGATCCGGCGGCGGCAAGCTCAACCCCAGCTCCGCCAGAGTGGGCAGAGGGCCAGGGTCCAGCCCTGGCGGCAGGGGCGGCAGGGAGGGGATGGGCAGGGGAGCGCGAATGGCGGCCTTGGCTTCCACCTGCTGGCGGAAGCGGGTGAACACCTCCGGCAGGTCTGCCAGGGCAAAGGGGAGGTCAGCAGGATGGTAGAGGGTGTGGCCCCACTCCAGGTGCAGCGGGATCCCTAAGGGCTGAAGCGCTTGCTGCAGGGCCCTGGCAACCGCCTCCTCCTCCGTGCCCACCTCTTCGTGGGCATAGACAGCCTTCACCCCCCACTCCCGCGCCAGGGCCGGGATCACCTGCTCCGGCTGGCCTTGGCGGATGACCAGATCAGAGCCGCGGGCCCGAAGCTGCTGCCGCAGGTCAGCCAGGCTTTCCAGCAGGAACTGGGCGCGGAAAGGACCGGTCTTAGGAAAGCCAAAGGCCGTCCGGCCAAAGTGGCGCGGATCCAGGCAGTAGAGGGGAATGAGGAAGGATCCCTGCTGGCAAGCGCGCGTCAGCGGCTGGTGATCCAGCAGGCGCAAATCGGTGCGAAACCAAACCAGAACGGCCATTCTAGACGGATGCCGGCGCTTCTCAATCCCCTCGGCGTTTTCTCCTAGGGCGTCCCAGCTCCGGGCTGGGGACAAAATAGGGCACTTGGGCAGCCGGGATGTGGACAGGAGCCTTAGTGCGGGGGTGATAGGTTTGCCGGGCCGGACGGGGCCGCAGCAAGAAGGTGCCAAAGCGCGCCAGCCGCACGGATCCTCCTTCCGCCAGACATTGGCTGATGCTGTCTAGCATTGCCTCTAGGGCAGCGGCAGCCATTTTGACGGTCAGGCCATCCACTTGCGCAGCCATCTGGCGGGCCAACAAACGGCGATTTAGATGGGGAGAAGCCACAGCCACCTCCCAAAACGGCAAGATATTATAAGCTTCCCTAGCTCTACAACGGCGCCGAAGCTGGCTACCAAGCCGAAACACCAGCATAGGGAAACTTGCTAGGCCACCTCCAGCGCTTCAGCGAGCCTTCTCCTGCGTCGGGTTAGAATCGACCTCCTCCACCTCACTCTCGAAAAACCAGTGCCGCGAGCGGTCAGGAAACTCCAGGATATAGCCAATGCCGCTGCCATCGACCACCCGCCGCGCCAGGACCACGCCCTCCTTGCCCACCAAGGCGCTCACCTCTTCCTGCCCGCGATCGCGAATGGAGCGCACCCTAACTTTATCGCCAACTTTGATCGCCATAACACCAGAGGTAACCGCGAAGAGCTTCACCACTCAAGATGGTACGGCAAAAGTAGCTATCCCTTTCCCCAAACTGGCCTGCGCCGGCCGACGCAGACGGCCATTGCTAAGATCGACAAGAGCGTTGTGCGCCGGGAAGACCGCCCCTGTGATTGCCCTGTCCCTAAAACCCGCCCATTGCTCCTGGAGCGTTATCAGCTTTCCCTCCACCCTCTACACTCAGCCGATTCTGGATCTGTTGGTTGCCAAAGTTCCTCCTCCCTGGAGGGCAGAGGTACGCCTGGGCCTGCAAGAAGCCCTCATCAACGCTGTCCGCCATGGCAATGGTCTGGATCCCAACAAGAGGGTGATCGTCGAATACACCAGCTCCGAGCGCTTCTACCAGTGGCTAGTGCGGGATCAGGGATCCGGCTTCTGTCCCCAGCAGGAGCTGCAGCGCTGCCGCTGCGGCCTCTTGGAAACAGAGGAATCGGGCCGGGGGGTGCTCCTGCTGACCCAAATCTTTGACTTTGTGGAATGGAACGAGACGGGCAACCAAGTCTATTTGGCCAAGTTCATCTACCCCGGCTGCCGCGATCCCTGGATAGTCTAATACCACTGCCAAAACAGCTTGCCCCTCTGGAGAAGCCAGCAGCCCCGATCGGGGTAGGGAGCTTCAGAGAACTTCAGGGCAGTAGTGGCAAAGGCAAAGCGAGTGGATGACCAGCGGGATCCCGAAAGCTGAGGCAGCCAGGTTTCCAGTAAGCCTAAGGATCCATATCCATAACCCAGGTTGCGGTGAGGCAGGGGAGCCACCAGGCGGCGCCAGGCACGAGTGGCGCTCAAGGGGGGATCTGCCAGGGCCGCTTCCAGAGCCGCCAAAGACGAAGCCAGATAGGAATAGCCGTCCCGGTCAGCGTGATACACCTGGGCTAGCGGCGGCGGCTTTGGGATCGCGGGCAGGTTCTGAGGCACCAACTCTGCTAGGGGCTGGACTACGGGTTTGCTCCAGGCGGTGGCGACGCCGTGTTTTGTTGCCATCGACACCACCTGCCAGCCCTGGGCAATTGCCCGCTCATCCAGCGTCGGTGCCTCCGGCCTCTTGCCAACCCAGAGCCAGGCCGGTTTCCCATCCGCGGGTAGAAGGGCAAGGGCAAACTCTCCCGTTTCCGGCACCAGCCGCTGCCAGTCCAGGTCGACCTGGGCTGGCCCCCACTGACCCGGATCCAGCGGCAATCCCAGAAGGCGGAGGGGCTGCACCTGGCCCAGGCTTTGCCAAAAGACAGCCCAGTTGCGGCCGGACACCAGCGCCAGCGTCTCGTCGGGCAGCTGACCAATAACCTGGGGACGAAAAGCTTCGCTCCTAGGCAGGGCAAAGTTGGCAGGCGTATGCCAAAGGGCAGCCGTTTCTGCTAGCAAACCCTGAAAGCTCACCCCTAGCCCCAGCCCCACCGCCTGTAAGGTCAACCCTTCGGCGGAGGCCGGCTGCGGATTTTGCCAGAAGGCCCAACCTACCTGCGCCGGTGGCAGCGCCTGGATGACCTGCCGAAACTGCGGCTCGGCCATGAGCGACAACTGCGGCACCTGCCAGGCATCGATAGCGGCGCGAAGGGCTGCTGCCTTCTCTGCCAACAGCACGTAGCGCTCCCCGAAAAGGGCTGCCGCAAACCCCGGCAACCCTGGCAGCGGACTGGAGACTACCTGGATGCCCTTGTAGGTGTCCACCTGGACCGGCAGACCGGCCAAACTCTGCCGCTCCCACAACAGGTTGAGCTCAAACTGCGCCAGCGCTGGCTTGCGGATTTCCAGGGCAACCAAGGTGCCCCACTCCGGCAAGCTGGCCAAGAGGGTGCTTTTTCCCAGCCAGGGCTGCACCTCCCGCTCGAAATTCAGGGATCCCCCCGCCAAGAGGGATCCCAGCCATCCTGGACCTTCGCTGGAGAAAAATTTGCGCCACTGCTGGCGGGTAGCGCGTCGCTGGGAGGCGGGGGTTGCCGCTTGCCAAAACGCCTGCAGATTTTCCAGGGGAACAGCTAGCAGCAGCAGCGCCTGGGTGGAGCGGGGGGCCAGGCCCACAATCGGCGGCAGCTCATGGCGAACCAGCAACAAGGCCAGCGGACTTTGGGTGAGCAGCCAAGCGATTACCCACACGCTCATGGCCGCCAGCAGGCCCAGACCAATTAGGATGCCGCGCCGGAGTTGCCCTTGTCCCATACCTCCATCCCCAGTCTGGAATAGACGCTGTCTTGCCGCAAAGCTGGCAGTTAGCACCGCGTAACCATCTTACCTGGGAGGGGAAGTTGGCTCCCCTCGCTTGCCGTTAACCGCCACCTAAAAGAGTTTCCTGGGACAGCGGTGCGCTGACCCATGCTGAGGGGGGCGTGTTGGGCGGGCGCTTTTCCTTGAGGCTGGGGCAAGGCTAAGATAGCGGGAAAGGTTGTGTTGCCAGCCGGCTCATGCCCCTCGCCTCTGAGACTGACTCCTCGCAGCAAGCTGCGCCAGCGCAAGCGCCCACGCGGGTGCCCAATCCAGAGTTTCCCTACGAGGTCGAGATGACCTTGGTGGAGCACCTGGAGGAGCTGCGCCGCCGCCTCTTGGCCAGCCTCATTGCTGTGGGCCTGTGCATCGTCGCCTGTTTTTTGGGGGTAAACCGCCTTGTTGCCTTTCTGGAGGTGCCAGCCCGGGGGGTAACCTTCCTGCAACTGGCGCCGGGCGAGTACTTCTTCGTTTCCCTCAAGGTAGCGGCCTATGCCGGCTTGCTCTTGGCCACGCCCTTTTTGCTCTACCAAATCGTCCGCTTTGTGTTGCCAGGGCTAAGCGTCAGGGAGATCAGGCTGCTGGGACCGGCGGTGCTGGGATCCAGCCTCTTGTTTGTGGCGGGCTTAGCCTTTGCCTACTACCTTCTCCTTCCGGCAGCGCTGAACTTCTTTATTCGCTATGGGGAAGGGGTAGTGGAGCAGGCTTGGTCCATCGATCGCTACTTTGAGTTTGTGCTGCTGTTGATGTTCAGCACTGGCTTGGCCTTTCAGGTGCCAATTCTGCAGGCACTGCTGGGGGCTTTGGGGCTGGTAACTGCCGAGCAGATGCTCAAGGGCTGGCGCTACGTCGTTGTGGCTTCAGTGGTGGCGGGGGCCATTCTTACCCCTTCCACGGATCCCCTTACCCAGAGCCTCCTAGCCGGCGCGATCACGTTCCTGTACGGGTTGGGCGTTTTGCTGGTGAAGCTACTGGGTCGGTGACACGGGCGCTGGCTTGGGCAGCCTGGCTTCCCCGTGCGGGGAAAGCGGTTTGACCTTGGAAAGAAAGATGGACAAGCTCTACCTGCTCACCAAAATCCTTAGCGGTAACAGTCGAGACTGCAGCCCTGGTTAGGGCTGGAATACCAGCCTTTGGCAACAGCCGCACCCTTTGGCCAGCAGAAAGGCTCATTGGGGCAGAGGGAAAGTTTGTCCAATTTGTCTATCCCGGCAGGGGATCCGCCCCGCCCCTACCCTAGCTCAGGCGAGGGGGGTAGCTAGCTAGCTATGCGCCCCTAGTAAGGGGTGTGGGCAACAGTTGCTGCTGTTTTCCATCTTCAGTAGCTGCTGCAGGGCCTTGGCCAGCGGGGACAGGCAGCAAAGCTTCCTACTGCTGCTCGCTGCCGAAGAGGCTGCTGCTGCAGAAGCGGATTTTCTGAACTTTCTAGAACGAGTTCTTGACCTCAGGGCTTCTATGCTTTCTTGGAGTTTTTGCCCCAAAACAAACCCCTATCCTGCTAGAACCTACGATCCTTCCTATCCAGTTGGCAGTTACTGGGACAGCACGATAGCAGACTCCAGTTGGCGACACCCAGCACCTCTGCAAGGGCAGGTGGAGGCTGAGGTAGCCATCATTGGGGGCGGGTTCACAGGGCTTTCGACAGCCCTGCACCTAGTCCGCGATCACGGCATTTCCGCCTGCCTGCTGGAGGCGGGATCCCTGGGCTGGGGAGCCTCGGGGCGTAATGGCGGTTTCTGCGGCGTGGGGGCAAGCTGCCTGACTCACGCCCAGATGGTACGGCGGGTAGGGCTAGCGGAGACGGAGCGCTACTACCGGGATCAATGGCAGGCAGTGGAAACCGTCCAAGAGCTGGCTGCTACCGAGGGCTTTTCCCTGGATGCCCAGGGCCAGGGCTGGTACGCGGTGGCCCATCGCCCCAGTGCTTGGCAGGAGTTGGAGGCGGAATACCAGATCTACACCCAGGTGGCCGGCTACCCCGTTCAGCTCCTTAGCCCCAAAGAGCTGCGGGAGCGGGGCTTCGACAGTCGGGAGAACTACGGCGCTCTCCACATTGGCATTGGTTTTGGCCTCAACCCCCTCAAGCTTACCCAGGGGCTAGCTCAGGCTGCCCGCCGGTGGGGAGCCCAGCTATACAGTGCTAGCCCGGTTATCGCCTGGGAGAAAGTGGGATCCTACCACCTTTGCCATACACCGGGGGGGACGGTGCGGGCGCGCCACCTAGTGATTGCCACCAACGGCTACACGCCAGCCCACCTCTATCCCCAACTGGCGGGATCCCTGCTGCCGGTGCTTTCCAACATCGTGGTGACCCGCCCCCTGACGCCAGCGGAGCAAAAAGCTCAGGGCTGGTGGGATCCGACCCCTGTCTACGACACGCGGCGGCTTCTGTTCTACTACCGTCTCTTGCCCGATGGGCGGCTGCTGTTTGGGGGGCGGGATGGCACCTGCGACGACCCAGCGCAACGGCAGCGCCTGCAAGCTTGGATGGTGCAGCGGCTCTACCGCCTCTTTCCCGCCTGGGAGGGGGTGGAGATTGAGTACGCCTGGAATGGCTTGGTTTGCCTCTCCCGCCAGCTTCACCCTCACATCGGCCCTTCGCCAACGGATCCCAGCCTGTGGTACGGCCTAGCCTACCATGGCAGCGGTGTGGCCACAGGGGTGTGGGCGGGCAAAATCTTGGCTCAGGATATCGCCGGTAATCGACCCCAGATCAGTGCCCTCTTTCGTCAGCCGCCGCGGGTTTTCCCTTTCCCTGGCTTGCGGCTTCACTACCTGCGGTTGGGGTATCTTTGGTGGCAGTTGATAGACGGCTAGCTTCCCCAAGAGTGCGCGAGAAGCCCCTGGGCGCTGCCACCGCCCTGTCGTAATCTAGTCCTAGCCTGGCCCGAGAAAGCCCCCTAGCTTCTCGCCTTTTGGTTCTTATTCCCCTGAGGTGCCTCGTGCTGTCCCCATCTTGGCCTGAACAGGACTCTCTCCCCCTGAAGCCAACAACTAGCCGCCAACAACAGCCCTCCGCCGGGGGGCAGCGGCTGGGGTTTGCTCTGCTGCTTGGCCTGCCTGCTATGTTTTTGCCCTGGCCTGCCTTTGCCCAAATTGCCGGATCCCTGCTCAATCCTCTGGTGGCTGCCTGGATTCGCTCTGAGGTGCAGCAGGTGGACAACTTGCAGGTGCAAATTGCCGGTTCCGACGCCCAGATTCTCAAGGGTCAGATCCCTCAAGCTCAGGTCTCAGGAGACAACCTCATCTACCAAGGCTTCCAGATCAGCCATCTGCGGCTGCGGGGCCAAGATATTCGCCTCAATGTGGGGGAAGCTATTCAAGGGCGCAGCCCCCTGCGGCTGTTGGCCCCTGTGCCAGTGCAGGTAAGCTTGCGCCTCACGGAAGCAGACTTGAATCGCACCCTGCAGGCTCCCCTCATCCAGTCGCAACTGGCCCAAGCGCGGGTGCAACTGCCCTTTGGAGAGCAAACGGTTCCCTTTTTGATCCGCCAGCCCCAGGTTGCCCTAGAGCCAGGGCGGCTGCGCATCCGGGCCCAACTGGTTACTCCTGAGGGGGCGGAGGTGCCCGTTACGGTGGTGACTGGGCTGCAGGCTCAGGGCCCTAGCCAGTTGCGGCTGGTTAACCCTGTGTGGATAAGTAAAGGTCAGGAGATCCCTATCCCTGGCCTGGCAGATTTTCCCATCCAGTTGGATCCAGGTGTGCGCATTGATCGCTTGGAGCTGCAGCCCGGCCAGATCCTCTACGAGGGGATGTTGGTTATCTACCCGGAAGCGGCAACGCCACCGCGGGGGTAGTTGCTGCTGCTGAATTCTCTCCCCCGCAAGCTGCAGGTAGCCAGATACCACTTGACCAAGTTGAGGGCAGCGTTGAAACTACCCTATAACCGAGCTGGCCCCAGCCACGCCTATCGCCACAATCCCTTCTCTCCAACTTCTCAAGGTGGGGTGACGCCTGTTCTCTGGGCCGGTGAGCCAATGATGGACGTAGGCAACAAGGCACGCCATGACACCCAAGTCGTGGCAAAGGCTACCCCCAGAAGTGCCTTGTTCTCGAAAATAGCGCTGGCTACTGCTCCCCAAAATAGAAGAGTCCTCCCTACCCCTGCCACGAGAGCCGAAAGGGCAAGCAGAGCAAAGGCTCTCAACCAAGCGAGTGGTCTGGGTAGCCAAACAGGCCAGCGCATAGAGACCTCCCAGAGAGTAAGTCACTCAGCTTAATCTTGCCCCAGCTTGTGTTCTCACTCAGCCGAGCTAGGGATCCCTGCCCATTCCGGCTGCCCGGGGCGCCGCCACTGCTCCCACCAAGCCAGCACCGATTCCGAGGGACTAGCGTCATGGCTGCCGTTAGCAGGAGGTGGTGGCGGCCAGCTGACAGACGTGGGGATTAGGCAACTGGGGGGGAGAGGTCGCAGGTTGCGGTAGTGGCTGCTGCGGATGGCTAGGATCTCCTGCTGGACAACCTCCAGGGGCTCGCCCAGCTGGAGCAACAGGTGACTGCACAGCCCCAAGCTGGCCTCAAATTCCGGGTGGACGACTTCTCTAGCCCCCAACTGGTAGAGCTGTTCGACTTCCTCTTCGTGAGTGGCCCGCACCACTACCTCCAAGTGGGGCGCCAGTTCTAGCGCTTGTTTGAGGCAGAGGCGGGTGCTTAGGCAATCTGGCAAGGCAATGACCAGGGCGCGAGCTTGGTTCAGGCGAGCTTTCTCCAGCACCAGGGCGCTGGCAGCATTGCCGTAGAGGTAGGGGATCCCCTGCGAGCGCAGCTGTTGGATGACCTGTTCCGAGGAGTCAACTACCAAGAGGGGATAGCGACGGGCCTGCAGAATGCGCACCACATCCTGCCCCACCCGACCATAGCCGCACACCACCACGTGGCCCTCTTGAGGAGCCCTGGCATCCAGGTCGCGAGGCCGCTCGTCTGCTGCTAGCCAGCGAGACAAGAAGGGGATCCCTTGCAGTTTCCTCAGCAGCCCCGGCGCGCCCTTAAGCAAAAAGGGAGTGACAAGCAAGGTAACAGCAGTGGTGCTGACAATGAGCAAATACAGCTGCCGCGACACCAGTCCCAGGGCCTGCCCCTCGCTGGCCAGGACAAAGGAAAACTCGCCAATCTGAGAAAGGCCCAGCCCTACCAACACCGCCGCCGGGAGGGGGTAGCCAAACAGCCCAGCCAGAGGCGCCACCAGGCAAAACTTGCCCACCATCACTAGCCCCACCAGCCCCAGAATCAGCGTCAGGTGGTCAGCAATGAAGCGGGGATCGATGAGCATGCCAATGGCAGCAAAAAAGAGGGCAGCAAACACATCCCGCAAGGGCTCTACGTAGGCCAGGGTTTGGTCGGCGTATTCCACTTCCGAAATCATCAGCCCCGCAATGAAAGCCCCGATCTCGCTGGAAAGGCCCAGCCGCTCGGTTAGGAGAGCAATCCCCACGCAGAGGCTGATGACCCCCAGTAGGAATACCTCTTTGTTCTCCTGCTGGGCCAATAGCCGCAGCAAGGCGGGCACCAGCCAAATACCCCCCAGCACTGCTCCTACTGCCACCAGGCCAATTTCCGCTACTGACTTAGCCAGGGATCCCGCCAGCTCTGGCAGGGGAGCATCCAAAGCTGGCAACACCGCCAGCATTAGCCCTACCGCCAAATCCTGCACGATCAAGATCCCCAGCATGGCCTGGGCCTGGGGCGTGCCCATCTGGTTGGTCTCGGTGAGGCTTTTGAGCACCACCGCCGTGGAAGACAAGGAGAGCACCGCTCCCAAAAAGATCCCCTGCACCGGCGTCAGCCAGCCACTGGCCATCGCTAGCACCGCTGTGACTGCAATCGTTAGGCCAATCTGCAAAAGGCCGCCTAGAGCAATCCCGCGCACTTGGCGCAGCTCTTTGAGGGAAAACTCCACCCCCAAGGTAAACAGCAAAAAGGTCACGCCAAACTGGGCCAGGGTTTCCACCTGCACCACCTCTTTAATCCACCCCAGCCCTGTCGGCCCCACTAGGATCCCGGCTAGCAAGTAACCCAAAAGCACTGGCTGCCGCAGCAGTGCCGCTAGAAGCCCTCCTGCTGCCGCTGCCGCCAGTACTGTGGCAATGTCCAGAATCAGGCGAAAGTCTTCCTGCACAGGGACACCCACCCCGAAATATGAACTTTTGTAGCCGATCCTAAGGGCTCTTCCACGATACTGCTTCCCTCAGCCGCGTGGACAGATCCCCGCGCACTCCAGTCCAGCAGGGGTAGCCCCGGGGGAGAGCGGCCAAAATTTTTGTTAAAGGTTACCTAGAAAACCTCAAAACCGTAGCTTATAATACGAAATGAAGACATCGTTCATCCTCTGGCGGGTTCAAGAGCAACCCCACAGCCAGAGGACGGAAGTAGGGAGCTATCCCGAAGGAACGCGCCTCAACCCCTGTAGCTGTTTGCAAAATATCCCAGCTCACCTCTCACCTTGGGAGGTGAAGGGGATACCAACAACTCTCAACTTTGGAGGCGAAGATGATGAAACTCTCTTACCGTGGTGTCGGTTACACCTTCTCACCGGCGACCGTGACCGTTTCCCCTGGCAAGGTGGGGGGCCGTTATCGAGGGCTGGACTGGCGGTTCCGCCACCTAACCAAGCCGCTGGTTTTGTCCACCAACTTGGACTTTCTCTACCGGGGAGTAGCCTATCGTCCCAAAGCTGCTGAGGCAGTGGCTCAAGAGATTCCAGCAGTAGCCTCCGAGGCGGCAGCAACCCCTGGCCGTTCCCACGTTTTGGATGAGCTAGCTCGTCGGCTGATGGCGGGCCACCAACGCGCTATTCGAATTCGGCAGCAGGCGATGCTGGTACGCGGTACAGAGCGGGTTGGCCTGCACACCAATGTGCGCAACTTCTGGAATCGTATCCAAGGGAAAGTGCATCCCACCTTCCGCTTGACTTACGACCGTACGCGAGTTAGCATGAGCTGACCTCCAAGCAAGTGCTTTGGGGGGATCCTCAAAGAGGCCCCTTGCAAGAAGCGCCAGAAGTCTTCCTGCTGCTAGCAGGGAGAAGGGCGCTGTTTTTTGTATCTCTCAGACTCGCGAGGAGGAGCCTAGTAACCTCCGCGGGGTCAAGAAAACTGGCTCTCCAAGGCTATAATGCCCTAGTGAGCTTTTGGGATTCTGTCTGTCTTAACTCGAGCAGCCTCTAGTTATTCATGCGCCCAATGCTTTGGATTTTGGCCCCAGTTTTGCTCCTAGGCGTAGGTCTAGCGGCCTACGTGCTGACTGCTCGCAAGTATCGCTCTCCTGAGTCGGTAGCCCGCGCCTACGACGAGTGGACGCGGGACGGGATCCTGGAGTTTTACTGGGGCGAACACATCCACCTGGGCCACTACGGATCCCCGCCGCGGCGGAAAAACTTCATCCAGGCTAAGCACGACTTTGTCCATGAGATGGTGCGCTGGGGCGGGCTGGATCGGCTGCCGTCGGGGTCAACAGTGCTGGATGTAGGCTGCGGCATTGGCGGCAGCTGCCGCATCTTGGCTCGCGACTATGGCTTTGTGGTAACCGGCATTACCATCAGTCCGCAGCAGGTGAAGCGGGCCCAAGAGCTCACCCCTCCTGATCTGCCTGTGCGGTTTCAGGTAGCCGACGCCCTCGACCTCCCCTTTCCCGACGCCAGCTTCGATGTCGTCTGGTCCATTGAGGCCGGCCCCCACATGCCAGACAAGGCCCGCTATGCTAGCGAGATGCTGCGGGTGCTCAAGCCAGGTGGCATTCTAGTGGTGGCAGACTGGAACCAGCGCGACGACCGCCAAAAGCCCCTCAACTTTTGGGAGCGCCTGGTGATGCGGCAGTTGCTGGACCAGTGGGCGCACCCCGCTTTTTCCAGCATCGAAGGCTTTGTGGAAGCGTTGGAAGCCACAGGGCTGGTAGAGGGGGGAGTGGAGACTGCTGACTGGACCCAAGAGACCCTTCCTTCTTGGTTAGATTCCATCTGGCAGGGGGTTGTCCGGCCGGAGGGGTTGCTAAAGTTTGGCTTGGTGGGCCTGATCAAGTCGCTGCGGGAGGTGCCCACTTTCTTACTCATGCACCTGGCCTTCAGTACCGGCCTCTGCCGCTTTGGCATGTTCCGAGCCGTGCGAGCGGCCACGCCAGCTAACTCGAGTTGCGTGGAGGCAGTGGCCTACAGCACCTGACTACCCAAGTGGGAAATGACAGCCCTTGCTTCCCCTTTAGATACCTTGGAAGCCTTCTACGATGTGGTGATTGTCGGCGGAGGCATCACGGGTCTAACCCTAGCCTGTGCCCTCCGAGCCTCCGGCCTGCGTTTAGCCCTCGTTGAGGCCCAGTCGTCTGAGGCTGTTCGGCAACGCCCCCTGGCCTACGCCCTTTCTCCCCTGTCAATCCGCATCTTCCGGTCAATTGGTGTGTGGGAGGCCCTAGCTCCCCACATTACCCCCTTTGCCCAAGTCATTTTGACAGATGCCGACGCTCCCCAGCGGGTGACGTTTAGACCGGAGGATGTGGGGGAAACAGCAGTTTTCTACTGCGGCGAACATGCCTGGCTGCAGCAGGTGCTCCAGGAGCAGGTGGCTGCCGATCCCTGCATTACCTGCTACTACGAAGCCAGGGTGGAGCGAGTTACCTACGGGAAAAGCGTGGCTGAGGTGGAGCTGACAACAGCCCAGGGTCAGCGCCGACTGGCGACCTCGCTGGTAGTAGCCGCCGATGGTCTGCGCTCCCAGGTGCGGCAGTGGGCAGGGATCCCAAGCGACGGCTGGGACTACTGGCAGTCGTGTATCACTGCCCTGGTGGCCCCTGCCCAAGACCACCAAAACATCGCCTACGAACGCTTTTGGCCTGCTGGGCCCTTTGCCATCCTGCCCTTGCCTGGCAATCGCTGCCAGGTAGTTTGGATCTTGCCCCATGAGCAGGCCAAAGCCACGCTGGCTCTTTCTCAGGCTGACTTCTTGGCCGAGATGCAGCGCTACTATGGTTCCCAGGGCGGCTGCCTGACCTTGCTGAACCCGCCTCAGCTCTTCCCCGCTCGTCTGCGCCAGAGTCGCCGCTACTATCAGCACCGCTTGGCCTTGGTGGGAGATGCGGCTCACCACTGCCATCCGGTGGCTGGCCAAGGGCTAAACCTCGGTATCCGCGATGCTGCCGCCCTGGCCCAAGTGTTGCTGGAGGCTCGCAGGCGGCAGGAGGATCTGGGGGATGTTAGAGTCCTGCGGCGCTACGGCCGCCGTCGCCGTTGGGAAAACTGGGTGGTGCTGCTCTTTACCGACCTGCTCACCCGCACCTTCTCCAACTCCTACTGGCCCGTAGTGGTTGGGCGGCGCTGGGTTCTCCAGGGGATGATAGTTTTCCCGCCACTGCGGCGCTTTCTGCTGCGCCTGATGACTGGCCTGTGGGGGAGTCCTCCCTATAACCCCAGCTCCTCCTTGGCTTTTTGAGCTGCCCAAAGCACCTCCGCATCCTCGACCTGCAACCGGTTGGGCTTGGCAATCTCAGCGTAGAACTTTTCGTCGTAGGGGCGGGTTCGCACCACCACCGGCATGGGTACAGCATGGCCAAGGATCAGGGGCTGCTGCTTCGAATCCAGCTTAACTAGCACCGTCTTCAGGTTCTGGTTGCCTGCCACTCGTGGGAGCACGGCCTTGACGACAGGACAAGTGCAGCTTGTAGGTGTCCTGCGGCTCAGGGCGAAAGCGCAGCTGACTAACCTGCTGCAGGGGCAGCCCTGGCTGCATCGGGATGGTGAGGGCAGAGTTGGTGCTGAAGCGCAAGAGCTCCTGCGGTTTAAGCAGCAGCTCGCTGCCCTACCCTACACGTCGAAAACGACCGCTGTCAGCGGCTCCAACTGAACCGTCAGCCGTTGTTCAAATTGCAGCCAAATGCGTCCTGCTGCCCAGGGGCTGGCTGAGAGGAGACCCACTGCAGCAACTCCCTTGGCAGTGACCCAACCTGCGGATCCGTTGCCCTCATGAACCCTCTACGCTGGAGCCCTCAACAATTGCAACTAGGGATCCTCAACAGATGTGAGGATCCCTTCTCTGCCTCAAGGAGGGGGAAGATTTCCCACCCACTGTACCTCCCTGAAACGCTGGCATAGAGAACCTCGACAAGGTAGGTGATGGGAAATCAGTCGACGCGCTCCAGCTTGATGTTGTGGTGGCCCAACTTGATCTCAAACTGATCTCCGGGCTTGAGTCCCATTTTCTTTGTATAGGCGGCCCCAATTAGGATGTTGCCGTTCTTATGAACCGAAACCCGGAAGGTAGGAGCGCGACCGCGGGAACCGTTCTCATCACTGGTACCGAGATCTACCCCAATAGCCTTGAGCAAGGCGTTGTTGAACTGCATCAGATTTACTCGCTCCTGCCCGTTCTTGGTATAGGTGACGTAACCGCAAGCGCGAGCTTTCTCCTTGGGATCTGCGTTTCCCATGGAGGTTACCTTGTCGAGGAGCTCTTGGCCAGTGAGTGGCTTCGGCTTTCCGGTCGTAGTCATATCAAGCGCGTTTAAGGACAACAGTTAGTGTAGCCAAAAACAAATAGCGATTGCAATAGAGTTGCCTTCAGCTCTTTCTTATCTTGTTAGACTTGTTAGAAGGGATAAGTTTGGCAACCGAGTAGGATCTAAGGAGGCGGGTGCGCAAAGCCGCAGTAGTGAATTCTGTCTAGGGGACGGAGCCTGTAGAGTTGGGTTGGACTTTTGCAAAGAGGGGTTCTCCGCAGGCAAGCCATAGGCTTGCAAGTGCTATTCTCAGCTAGGTCTACTGTCGGAGTACTAGCGCCTTTGGGCGAGGGATTTGTGTCGC
This sequence comes from Synechococcus sp. W65.1, assembly GCF_047461615.1. NCBI lineage: Bacteria > Bacillati > Cyanobacteriota > Cyanophyceae > Synechococcales > Synechococcaceae > Synechococcus > Synechococcus sp. W65.1. The sequence continues at coordinate 27,597 of NZ_JANSHI010000003.1, forward strand.
TGGCAGGAGGCAAAAGTAGGGAAACTGGAAGCAAGGCTGTTTGAGTGTTCACTGATATGGATCTCTTTTGGTCGGGGCGGCGTCTTTTGGTTGGGGTGAGCGGGGGAATTGCAGCCTACAAAACGGCAGCCTTGGTGTCAGCTCTGGCGCAGCAGGGGGCAGAAGTAAGGGTGGTTTTAACCAGAGCCGCCGAGCAGTTTATCTCCCCGCTGACCTTTGCTACCCTGTCCCGTCAGCCAGTTTTTACGGATGCCGAGTTTTGGCAAGCTACGCGGGGGCGACCGCTGCACATCGAGCTGGGGGAATGGGCCGAGGCTCTCCTGATTGCGCCGCTTTCGGCCAACACCTTAGGCAAGCTAGCCCAGGGGCTGGCGGACAATTTGCTCACCAATGTGGTTTTGGCTTCCCGCTGTCCGGTGGCCTTGGCGCCGGCCATGAATACACACATGTGGAAGGCTGAGGCGGTGGCGGAGAATTGGCAGCGACTGCAACGGGATCCCCGCTTTTGGGCCTTGCCTACTGCCAGTGGCCGCCTGGCCTGCGATGCAGTGGGGGAAGGACGGATGCTGGAGCCGGAGGTGTTGCAGGAGTACGTGCGGGCTTTGTTTTGGACAGGGGGGAAAAAAGATTGGCAGGGCAAGCGGGTGTTGGTGACAGGGGGGGGTACACGGGAGCCCATTGACGCCGTGCGTTTCATCGGCAACCCGGCCAGTGGACGGATGGGGGTGGCGCTGGCGGTGGCTGCCGCCTGCCGAGGTGCCAAGGTTACCCTGGTGCATGGGCCACTGGGAATCCCCTTTGATCCAGCACCCTTCGCCATTCGGGCCATCCCTGTGCAGACAGCAGCCCAACTGGAGCAGGTTTTGCAGGCCGAGTTTCCCCAGGCCGATCTCCTGTGGATGGCAGCAGCGGTGGGGGATGTGCGACCTGTGCAGACCTACACGGGCAAGCTGGCTAAGACTGAGCTGCCGTCGCTACTGCCTTTGGAACCCGTTCCTGATCTGGTGGCAGCTTTGGCCCGCCAGCGACGTCCCGGCCAGCGCCTGATTGGCTTTGCTGCCCAGAGCGGGGATCCCCTCCCCCTAGCCCGCAAGAAGCTCCAGCAAAAAGGGCTAGACGCCATCGTAGCCAACCCCATTGACCAGCCGGAGAGCGGCTTTGGCAGCAGCCACAACCAAGGCTATTGGATCCCGCGTCAGGGAGATCCCGAGCGGCTCCCCCTGGCTCCCAAGGCTACCCTGGCCCATCGGCTGCTGGATCTGGCCCTGCAACTGGACCTAAGCTGAAAGCTACCTCTGGCACTCCTCGTTTTGAAAGGCTGGAGAGAGCTCCTGGCAGGGGAAGCTCAGCAGCCCCTATTCAAGCCTCCCCAGCAACGGCTAGACTGCTTCGGGAGATGTCCAGACGGTGGCTCTTGCTTTGGGCAGTCCTATTTTCCGCAAAGTCTCAAAGCTGCAGCGGCAGCCGCTTTATCTGAAAATGGAACTAGCTATTGGTCTTCATCTTTGGAGCTATGACTCTGGCGGATGCAAATTTCCCGGCTCGTTCTGCAGCAGGTTGGCAGAAAGTCCTAAACGTCTTGCCGTTTCTGCTGCTGGCGGGGGTTCCCCTCTCCTGGATAGGCCACCTTCGGGGTTGGGATCCCAACCTAATCTTCCTCTGCGCCGCTTTGGCAGTGGTGGCTTTGGCCAAGTTTACTGGCCAGGCCACAGAAGAGATTGCTGCCTTGACGGGGCCGACGATTGGGGGGCTGGTCAACGCCACCTTTGGCAATGCCACCGAGCTCATCCTCGGCCTGGTGGCCCTGCGGGCTGGCCTAGTGGAGGTGGTCAAGGCTTCCATCACTGGCGCCATCATCAGCAACCTGCTCCTGGTGGCTGGCTTGGCCATGCTTCTGGGCGGGATCAAGTTTCGCGAGCAGAGCTTTCGGCCTGAGGTAGCGCGCATGAACGCCTCAGTAATGAACCTGGCGGTGGTGGCGCTGATCCTACCCAGCGTGGTTACCTATGCCGATGCCAATTTGGGCGAGATCTCGATTCAGGAGCTCTCGACGGCAGTGGCTCTGGTGTTGCTAGTCGTCTACGGTCTCACCTTGCTCTTTTCCCTCAAAACCCACAGTTACCTCTACAGCATTCACGAAGCTGAAGCCGCAGAAGAGGAAGCTGCTGCCCGTCTTGCCCCCAATCCGGTTCCGCAGGCAGAGGGATCCATCCCCCAGATCTTGACGGCCTCGTCGGAGCAAAGTCGGCTGTGGCCCTGGGTGCTCGCTCTTTTGGGGCTAACAGTGCTAGTGGCCCTTGAGTCGGAGTTGCTGGTGGATACCCTAGAGACCGCCCTCGAGCAGTTGCAAGTCACGCCTCTGTTTATGGGGGTGATCCTGCTGCCAATCATCGGCAATGCGGCCGAACACGCGACGGCAATCACAGTGGCCTTGAAAAACAAGATGGATCTCTCCTTCTCGGTGGCCCTGGGCTCGACGATGCAGATTGCCCTGTTCGTGGCTCCTCTCTTGGTGCTGGCCGGTAGCCTCCTCGGCCAACCGATGAACTTTAACTTCGGGCCAGTGGAGTTGGTGGCAATTGCCGTCTCCGTGCTGCTGGTTAACTCCGTTACCAGCGACGGGCGTTCCAATTGGTTGGAGGGGCTTTTGCTCTTGGCCACCTATGCCATTCTTGGGATTGCCTTTTTCTTCTTGGAGTAACTGCGCCTGCCTACGGACAAAAAACCCTCTCTCCCGCTCAAGGGGTTGGGCCGACTTCTACTCATCGCCAATGATTTCTGGCTGGGTCAGCTCATCCGACATCTCGAGGATGGCGCGGCGAATGGGCTTCATCCAGCCTTCTTCGACATCGTCGGGATCCTCATAGCGGCGACGCTTGGCACGATTAGCCACCTGCACGGTAATGCGATAGCGATTTTTGGAAGCGTTAATCAATGCCTCTACCCGACGCATGAGCTCGTCGTTGTCAATGGCCAAGTGAGGGTTGCGGGACACCATAGTTGGAGTCTTCCTGTTCCTGAGTAAATCGTAGCGTAAGGGGGCCGAGTAGACTGGCACAGAAGTCCCAAGCTTAGAACCCGCGACCTGCTGACTTGTGCACTGCAATGAGGCTGCTGCTGGTGCCTAGGGAAATTCCCATCCCCAACAGCAAAAGCGGCAAGAACCAAGCCTTCAGGGGATCCGAACCTGCCTGGAACCCTTTGATCAAGGGCAGGGCAATGAGCTGCTCCAGTGCCTCCTGCAGCAACTGCCGGGATCCCAGAACCAAGCCCCAAGCCCCCAGGGCACTGATCAACCCAAACAGGCAGCCCTGCAAAACAAAGGGCAGGTAGATCCAGGCTGCCGTTGCCCCCACCAGCTGCATCACCTCAATCTCCCGCCGCCGGGCGATGACGACAAGGCGAATGGTAGTAGTGGTTACAGCCACCGCGGCCAGGGTCAGCACCCCAAGGACGCCCAGGGATCCCAGCCGCAGCAGCTCCTGAAGCTGGGCCAGTTCCTCCACAACACGGCTGCCGTAGTATACCTCGTCCACCCCTTCCAGGCGACGGATCTGCTCAGCCACTTGAGCCAGGGTTGCGGCAGAATCCGCCTTGACCCGCAGGGTATCTACGAGGGGGTTTTCTCCCAACTGGGTTTCCAGGGCCGCCTCCTCTTGGATCCCCATCTCCAGCAAAAGGTCGCGCCAGGCCTGCTCTTTGGTGATCACCCTCACCGCTTCTACATGAGGCAGTTGGGCAATTTGCGGCTCCAGCTCCACCCCTCGGCGCCCCGGCTCCAGATAAACGGAGATCTCCAGTTGTCCTCCCAGGGAGCGCACCGCCGCCTCCACGCCCCAAGACAGCTCCACGCCGATCCCGACCAAAAACAGCAACACCAGCAGGGTGCTGATAGCAGCCCAGTTCAGCCAGCCTCCCCGCCGCAACCCCAAAAGGGTCTCCTGCAGGAGATAGCGAATCTTATAGAGAAATGGCATGCTGCCTACCGCCACCTGAACCCAGCTTGGGATTCCAGCCCTCTGGAGCGCCGCCTTGCGTTGGGAATCCCGGCAGCTCCTCAGCCCATATCATACAGACGTCCTCCTTCTATGCGCACCACCCGGTGGCCGGCCCGCTCCACAAGATAGGGGTCGTGGCTGGTCATGATGACAGTCACCCCAAAAGAATTGAGCCGCTCCAAAATCTGAAGGACCAACAGCGAGTTTTCCGGATCCAGGTTGCCCGTTGGCTCGTCTGCTAGCAGCAGCACCGGCAGGTTGACAATGGCACGGGCCAGGCTGAGGCGCTGCTGTTCTCCCCCTGAAAGTTCGTGGGGAAAGCGATCCTCCTTGTCAGCCAGCCCCACCATCTTCAGGGTTGGCCCGAGGCGGCGGCGAATTTCTGCTGGGGAGAGCCCTTGGGCGCGCAGGACAAAGGCCACGTTTTCCGCTAGAGTGCGATTGGCCAACAGGCGATAGTCTTGAAAGACCACTCCCAAACGCCGCCGCAACATCGCCAGGGGACGGGAGGAAATCCGGTAGGGCCGCTGCCGACCTTCCGAAGAAAACAGGCACACCCCATCCACCATCACCGTGCCTTTGGTGGCCTGTTCAGCCCCGTAGAGCAGCCGCAGGAGGGTGGATTTGCCCGCTCCCGAGGCCCCCGTTAGGAAGACAAACTCGCCGCGGCGCACCTCCCAGTCTACCTCCCGCAAGATCCACTCGCCGTTGGGAAAGACTTTGCTCACACCCCGCAGCAACACCATGCTCTCGGAGCCGCTTGGCAGGGATCGCGGGCGAGGTTGAAGGCCTAAGTCCGTTAAAGCTGGAAGAGAGAGGCTTGGGCTTGGATTGGCCAAGTAGCAAGAAGCATAGCCAACGGGCTGACCAGCCATATGGAAAAACGCGGCGCACAGATCCCCAAACTTAGCCGTGGCAAGGAGCGCCACCCTCTACAACCCTGGCCTGCAAGCGAGCCACTGCTTCTTCCGGGAGCCGTTTGCCCTGCTTGTGCCAGCGGAGCGGCGTCCTTAGAGCTCCCGGCTTTAGCCGTAGGGTAGTTTACAGCAAAGCACCTACAAGGAGGAAGCCGGAGAGGAGGAAGACCACAGCACTTGCCAGGCAAACCTGGGCAGAGCCAGCATGCGTCGCCAGCGCCAGGGTTCCTGATAGAGACGATACAGCCATTCCAGGTGATGGTCGCGCCACCAGCGGGGGGCCCGTCGTTTTTGCCCAGCCCAAATGTCGAAGCTGCCGCCCACTCCCATCCAGATGGCTTGGGGCAACAGAGCTCGCCAGCGAGCAATCCACAGCTCTTGGCGCGGGGAGCCCAGCCCTACCCACACCAGTTGCGGCTGAAAAGCCTGGAGAGCTGGCAGCAGGTTTTCCTCCTCAGCGGGGGAGAAGTAGCCGTGGTGGCCCCAGATGGCCAAGGAAGAAAAGCGGGCTTGCCAATGCTGAATCGCGGCCCGGTTGACCTCCGGCTTCCCCCCCACCAAAGCCAGGCGCCACCCCCGCGCGGCTGCCTTCGAGATTAGGGCTTCGGCCAGCTCGATCCCTGGCACCCGCTGGACGCGGATCCCCTGCCGCCGCAACGCCCACACTACCCCAATGCCGTCTGGGATCACCAGCTCGGCCTCCTGCAGCACTTGGGCAAAGGCTGGATCCCGCTGCGCCTGCACGATCATCTCCGGGTTGCAGGTAACCACCTGGGCGCCCAGACCCTGGCTGATGCGCGCTTCAATCCAGGCAGCGTAGCTCTGCAGGTGGGCTTCCGGCAGGGTAAGGTGCAGGTTGACGCCCAAGAGGGGGCAGGTGACCAGCGACATGCCACGAGGGGGGAGAGGACTTGCTTCCCAATTCAAATTGTGCCAGCAAAAAAGAGCGCCATCCTAATCCCCATGCTCCCCGAACAGCCTTCTCCAAGCGGTGTTGCTCCTTGCGAGGGGCGCTGGCTCTGGCGGGGCCAGTCCATCCGCTACCAGCAGGCGGGATCTGCTGGCCCAGCGGTGGTGCTCATCCACGGTTTTGGCGCCAGCAGCGACCACTGGCGGAAGAATTTGCCGGAGCTGGGGCGGCACTGCCGCGTGTACGCCCTTGATCTCCTGGGATTTGGGGGATCCGCCAAGCCCTTGCCCGGATCCCCGCTCCCCTACACCTTCGAAACCTGGGGTGCCCAGGTGGCCGATTTTGGGCGGGAGGTGGTGGGGGAGCCGGCTTATCTGGTGGGCAACTCCATTGGCTGCATTGTGGCCTTGCAGGCGGCTGTTTTGGAGCCAGCCCAGGTCTTGGGAGTGGCGATGTTGGATCCCTCGCTGCGGCTGCTGCACGAGCGCAAGCGACACCAGCTCCCCTGGCTGCGCCGCTGGACTGCTTCTCTGCTGCAGTTCCTGCTGGGGTGGCCCCCCTTTGGGCGGTTTTTCTTTGCCCAGCTAGCTCAGCCCCGGGCCATTCGCCAGATCCTCCTCCAAGCCTATGGGCGCAAGGAGGCAGTTACGGAGGATCTAGTGCAGCTTTTGCTGCAACCGGCTCTCGACCCAGGGGCGGCAGAGGTCTTCTTGGCTTTTGTCCGCTACTCCCAGGGGCCCTTGGCCGAAGATCTCCTGCGGCAGGTCACCTGCCCCGTCCTCATCCTCTGGGGGGAGGCAGATCCCTGGGAGCCCATTGCCCTAGGGCGGGCCCTGGCCGAGTTTCCCTGCGTGGTGGGGTTTATCCCCCTGCCGGGGGTGGGCCACTGCCCCCAAGATGAGGCGCCGGAGCTAGTCAACCCCCTGCTCCTGGCCTGGATCCGGGATCCCCTACGCACGCCCTGGGTGCTCTAGGTGATCCAAGTTGGGTCCACTCAGCCGGAAGGCCTGGCCAAACCCCTGGATGAAGCTGCCCCCAGTGGGGGTGATCTGACAGAAGTGGAAGTCCGCTAGCCCCAGGATTATCTCGGCAATCTCGTACTTGGAGCGGTAGAGGGCCTCGAACCCCTGGACTTGGGCCTCCTCGCGGCTGAGGAACTGGGCTGTTCCACTGACCATTAGCCGCGGCAAGGCGTGGTTGCTGCGCGGATCCCCTGCCGTGGGCGGCTCGTGGATGAGCAGGCCGACCCGCGGATCCTCCCGCAGGGCCTGAGTGTGGGGGGAAAGGTCGCTAATGACGATGGCAAAACGCAGGGGATCCCACTGCACCACAAACGGCACCAGCGACACCGCCGGCGCTCCCCGCTCCAGCACTGCCAGACTGGCTACTGGCTGGGTCTCCAGCAGTGCTCGCAACTTTTCCTGGGCTGACATGGCTGCTCCCATAGCCGCTGCTATTATCCCTAACCTGGCTTGGCTTGAGAAGAGTGGGATGTAGTCTTCGGGTTGCAGGGGAGCGGGAGGGAGCAAAATCCCGCGTCTCAGTCACCGAGCTCGCACCTCTTCACGAAAGCCACAACCCTGCTTACCCAGCTTTCTCAACAAAACTTTACAATCCTCCATAGAGCAGGCTACACTCCATAAAGAAGGGATAAGGAGAACTCCATGAGCAGATATCGCTCCGTGGTTGTCGAAGACGGTGGCCGCCTCAACAACTACGCCATTGAGCCAGAGATGTACGTAGATCCCGTTCCACGGGTGGGCTTTACCGAGTATGCGGAGCGCTTGAACGGGCGCTTGGCGATGATTGGCTTTGTGGCGCTGATTTTGTTTGAAGCGCTGTCCGGCACCACCCTCATCGGCTGGCTACAGGCCTTGGGTCGCTAGGAGAAGGGAAGGCAGGCGGGAGCTTGTAGGGAGCAAGAGGCTTGCCGAAGAGCTTCCCTTGCCTTCCTGACTGTAGCTAGGGACCAGGCATCTCCCAGCGTAGCTCTACATGGGTGTAGCCTTCCGGGGTTTGGGTGCGGTGCCAAGAGCCCTTGGGTAGGTAGCGGGCAATGGTATTCATGGCCTTGCTGCCGTAGCCGCCGCCCGGGGTAGGGGCGTACTCTATGCCGTCGTTGATAATTGACAGACAGCAGAGGCGATCCCTTTGAACCAGCGACACCTTGACGAAGGAAGCGTTGCCCTTGGGAGGCTGGACATGGGCAATGACGTTGCCAATGGCCTCCCGCAAAAAGCGCAAGATGTCCTCCCGCTGGTCAAACCACTCACTGGTATTGGGCTCCGCTAAGGGCTGTAGGTGGCGCTCCACAGGTAAAGTCAGGCTGCCCGTTTGGATAAGCTCGTCCAGGTAGGTGTCGATGCCCCGGTGCAGCCCTTCCCGCAAGCTAGGGGAAATGTGCAGCTTGGTGGCCAGGGTGCGCACGTCGTTGAGCTGGGCGCGAATGCCCCGCCCAATTTGCTCCAGTTGCTCCAGCAGACGATCGTAAATAGCCGGATCGGGAGCCCTGCCCTGCTGCTGTTGCCATTGCAAGCTCTCCAGCTCGTCCATGACCACCTTCAGCTCCTGCAGCTCGCGATCGTGAATGTCGGTGGCTACCCGGTAAAGGAGCTTACGGGCTTGGTCAATGGCTGCCTCCTGCTCAGCCCGGCGCAGGCGCTCCAACTCCTGCTGTTGAGCCAAAAGCCGCTGGTGGTTTTCCAAGATCACCAGGGTCAGCAGCAAGCTCACCCCCGTCAGGCCAACGGCCAAAGCTGGCAAGGTCAGCGGCCAAATCCAACGCCCCAGCAAGAATTGGGCCACAGTCCAGCCCTCGTAAACGGCTAGCCCTAGCAGCGACAAGAGGAGAGAGCGCGCCTGTTTCCAGCGGTTTTCGCGCGAAGAGGAGCGATAGCGCACCAAGAGCAGGCCCGTTGCCACGCCTAGGAGGAAGACAACTCCCGCTGCTAGCTCCGCCGGCAGGGATCGGTACACCTGGCCAGTGAGCAGGCTGGACAGGATTTGCGCCTGGAGTTCTACTGCCGCAATCTGGGATCCGTCCGCTGTCCGCACGGGAAAGGTCTCGGGGTAGCCGCCCACAAAGCCGACCAGAACAATCTTGTCCCGCAGTTGACGAGCTACCTCGGGCTTGAGGGGAGGGATCCCTTCATGAGCGCCGCAAGTCTGGCCGAGGTTGAGCTGGAGGGGCGGACAAACCTGTTCGATAGGGAGGATGGGAATGGAGTGTTGGGCGCCGAGAGGGTTGAATTGCACCGGCCGGAAGCCCCGCTCGCGCAGCCAGCGGCTGGCCCGCTCTGGATCGTACTTGGCAAAAGCCAAGGCCTCCACCGAGGCAAACATCTGCTCCTTTTGGCTGTCGCGGCGCAGGTAGAGCCCTCGCAACTGGGCCTGGCGCAGGATCCCAGCCCCATCCAGGCGGTGTTGCACCACTCCCTGAACATGTTCTGGTGCTACCAAATACTCCAGCCGTAGGGAGGAAAAAGGCAAGAAGTGGTTGTAGATGGTGATCTCAGGGCGGCCAAAGCTCTCACTGCTGCGGGTAGCCAGAACTACGCGATCTGGGTAGCGCTGGACTACCTGACGCAGGGGAGCATCCAGATCCTCGTCACCCAGCGTCTGGGGCACCACAAAGCTACTGGGCAGATTCAGCACCACCACCCTGGCTTCTGCTTCTTCCAGTAAGCGCAGGGTCAGGGCAGCGTAGTTGGAGCGCTCCAGGAGAAAGTCAACATGGGGATGAGGCTTGCTCTCTCCACTTTCCCCCTGTCCTTCGAGGCGGCCATCGATGCCAACGATTGCCACCTCCGGGGAAGGCTGCTGGGGGCCGCGCAGGGCATAGAGCCATTCTTGGGCATCGCTCTCAAGCCGCACCAGCAAGGGGTGCTGAGCGGAAAGGTTGAGCAAGGCAGCCCACCCCAGCCCCCAAGCCAAGGCCCAGCCCACTTCGCCGCGGGAGGCAGCTAGTTGAGCGAGCAAGCCAGAACCTTGGCCGCTACGGGACTGGGGAGAAACCCTAGCCTCAACGGCGGTGGCTGCGCACCCGCGCCGCTTCCTCAGGGCTAATGCCAAGCCGAGTGAGGTTGACCCGGCCCTTGTGATCAATGCTGCGAACCTTGACCACCACTTCGTCCTCCACGGCAACTTCATCTTCTACTCGGGTGACACGGTACTCCGCCAGCTGCGAGATGTGGATCATGCCCTCCTTACCGGGCAGGAACTCCACAAAAGCGCCAATGGGGAGGATGCGGGTCACCCGGCCCAGGTAAACTTGCCCCTCCTCCACTCGCCGCACCAGGTTTTCAATCATCGCCCGCGCCGCTTCGGCCTGTCCGCTGACGGTGGAAGACACTGTGATCGTGCCGTCGTCGCTAATGTCTACCTTGGCTCCTGTGGCTTCAGTAATGCTGCGCACCATCTTGCCGCCAGGGCCGATGATCTTGCCGATGTCTTCTGGATCCACCTTGAAGGTGAGCAGACGGGGAGCCGTTTTGGCCAACTGCGGCCGGGGGGCAGGAATGACCTCCAGCATCTTGTCGAGGATGGAGTCGCGCCCAGCCTTGGCTTGCAGGAGAGCCTTCTCGAGGATGTCAACAGTGATGCCGGTAATTTTCATGTCCATTTGCAAGGCGGTGATCCCTGCCCGCGTGCCGGCCACCTTGAAGTCCATGTCGCCCAAAAAGTCCTCGATCCCTTGGATGTCCGTGAGGATGCGCACCTCATCCCCTTCTTTGATGAGGCCCATGGCCACGCCGCTGACCGGTGCCTTGATCGGCACCCCGGCATCCATCAAAGACAGGGTAGAGCCGCAGACCGAAGCCATTGAGGTGGAGCCATTGGAAGAGAGCACCTCCGAGACCACCCGCACCACGTAGGGAAACTCCTCCTCCTTGGGCAACACGGGCACCAGGGCCCGCTCCGCCAGCGCCCCATGGCCAATCTCCCGCCGCCCTGGCGAACGAGAGGGCCGCACCTCTCCCACGGAAAAGCCAGGGAAGTTGTAGTGGTGCATGTAGCGCTTTTCGTCTACGGGGTGGAGGTCGTCCAACTCCTGGGCATCGCCAGGGGTGCCAAGAGTGGTAATGGAAAGAACCTGAGTGAGGCCGCGGTTGAACAGAGCACTGCCGTGGACTCGCGGGATCAAGCCCACTCGGCAAGAGACTGGTCGCACCTCATCCAGCTTGCGCCCATCTACCCGCACCCCCTCTTCCAGGATCTGTCGGCGCATCAGCTTCTTGAGGAGAGCCTTGAACTGGTTGTCCAACTCCTTGGGGTTTTCCAGCAGGTAAAGCCGCAAGGGATCCCCCTCTGGCCGTTCTTGGATTTGGGCCGCCAGCTTGGCCTTGATGGCCTCCAGTTGCTGCTCGCGGCTGGTCTTGTCCAAAAACTGCTTGAGGACAGCGCGAATCTCCTCCTGGGCCTGTTCTGCTACGAAGGCAACCAGCTCCTCATTGACGGGGGGTGGAGGTAGCTCTACACGAGGGATGTTGAGATCGGCAAAGACTTGCTGTTGAGCTTTGAGGAGCTCCTGAACAGCCTCGAATCCAAACTCGATAGCCTCGACCATGTCCTTTTCCGGCAGCTGCTTGGCGCCTGCCTCGACCATGATCACGCCGTCGGCGCAGCCAGCTACCACCAGATCCAGGTCGCCAGCCTCGATTTCGGCGTAGGTGGGGTTGAGGATAAACTCATCTTGAAGTAAGCCCACCCGCACCGCTGCCACCGGGCCGTTGAAGGGAATGCGGGCGCCGTGGAGGGCCAGCGAGGCTCCTAAGATGCACAGCACGTCAGGGGGCACCTTGTCGTCCACAGAGAGGGTAGTGGCTACAATTTGTACGTCATCCCGCAGCCACTCCGGGAACAAGGGCCGCAGGGGTCGGTCGATGAGACGCGAGATCAGAGTAGCCCGCTCCGGGGGCCGACCCTCGCGCCGCAGATAGCTCCCTGGGATCCGACCGGCAGCGTAGAGGCGCTCCTCGTAGTCCACCAGCAACGGCAAAAAGTCAGCCCCCTCGCGATTTGCCTGGCGGGTAGCCGTGACCAAGACGGAAGTTTCCCCACAGGTTAACCAGACTCCACAGCCTGCCTGGGGGGCCATCAAGCCAATATTGATGTCAATTTCCCGTCCGTAAAAGGAAATCGACCGAGTATATTCTGCCATGTAACGCTTTGCCTTCCTTTTTTCCTTGCCGCTATCGTAGCACTTTGGCTTGCTGGAGAAGGCAACCCTTGTCCAGCCAGGGGTTGGTCTGCAGCTACTTCTTTTGTATTGGCTAGCTCAGCCTCACCCCCTCCCCTTCTCCCTCGGTCGAGTACCGCCAAAGGCGGTCGGCAATGCCTCCTCCCGAGGCCACCCAACGGGTTTTGCCTTTGCCAGCCGCTGACCTGTCCCCGGTGGCTCTTTACGCCGCTTCTAGGAATGCCAAAATAAAAAGCACTGCCTACTGTCCCCTTCTTCAATCGAACAAGTTATGAACGCTGCCGCATCTTCTCCCTCTTCTTCATTCGATGGCCAAGCTTTGGATCATGTGCTTATTCTCGACACTACTCTGCGCGATGGGGAGCAGTGTCCTGGCGCAACCCTCAACGCTGAGGAGAAACTGGCCATTGCCCGGCAATTGGCTCGGCTAGGGGTCGACATCATTGAGGCGGGGTTTGCCTACGCCAGCCCCGGCGACTTTGAGGCGGTGCAGAAGATAGCGGAACACGTGGGCACCCCCGATGGCCCCGTCATCTGCAGCCTGGCTCGTGCCTGCAAGGCTGATATTGAAGCGGCAGCTGAAGCCCTCAAGCCTGCTGCCAAGCCCCGCATCCATACCTTCATCTCCACCTCTGACATCCACCTCAAATATCAGTTGCGCAAAACCCGCGCTGAGGTGCTGCAGATTGCCGAGGAGATGGTGGCCTATGCCAAATCCTTCGTCGACGATGTGGAGTTCTCCGCCATGGACGCCACCCGCTCCGATCCCGAATTCCTCTACCAGGTTCTTGAAGCAGCCATCCGGGCCGGGGCCAAAACCGTCAACATCCCTGACACGGTCGGCTACAGCATGCCCGAGGAATTCGGCCAACTGATTAAAGGCATCCGTGAGAACGTGCCCAACATCAAGCAGGCCATCATCTCTGTCCACGGCCACGACGACCTGGGAGTCTCAGTAGCCAACTTCCTAGAGGCCATCAAGCAGGGTGCGCGCCAGGTGGAAGTGACCGTTAACGGCATTGGCGAGCGGGCCGGTAACGCGGCGCTGGAAGAGTTAGTGATGGCCCTGCACGTGCGCCGCAGCTACTTTAACCCCTACTTTGGCCTGCCAGTGGACTCTGAAAAACCTCTCACTCACATCAAGACTCAGGAGATCTACCGCACCTCGCGCCTAGTCTCCAACCTCACCGGCATGTTGGTGCAGCCCAACAAGGCAATCGTTGGGGCCAACGCCTTTGCCCACGAGTCCGGCATCCATCAAGACGGGATGCTCAAAAACCGCCAGACTTACGAGATCATGGACGCCCAAACCATCGGTCTGCAATCGAGCACCTTGGTGTTGGGCAAACACTCAGGCCGCCATGCCTTCCGTACCCGCCTCAAGGAGCTGGGCTTCGAGTTGTCAGAGCAAGAGCTCAACAAGGCTTTCTTGCGCTTTAAAGAGCTGGCCGACAAGAAGAAAGAGATCACCGATCTCGACCTGGAGGCCATTGTTAACGACGAAACCCGGCCAGTGCCGGATCTCTACCGGCTGGAGCATGTGCAAGTGGTGTGTGGCAATCACGAGACGCCCACAGCTACCGTGCGCCTGATTACCCCTGAAGGCGAGGAAAAGGTGGATGCAGCGGTGGGCACGGGACCGGTGGATGCGGTTTACAAAGCCATCAACCGCATTGTTAACATTCCTAACCAGCTCATTGAATTTTCCGTCCAGTCGGTTACCGCCGGCATTGACGCCATGGGGGAAGTCACTATCCGCCTGCGCCATGAGGATCGCATTTTCTCAGGACATGCTGCCAACACGGACATTATTGTTGCCTCTGCGCAAGCCTATATGAACGCCCTCAATAAGCTCTACGCCGCTCTGCACGCAGCTCGCTCGACGGCTGCCCAGCGGGAGGCTGCCACTCAGAAGGTTTGAGCGCAAGGCTAGGCTTCCCGGCTGCCTCCTCCCCAAGAGGAAGAGGAGTTGGCGGGGGAGCGGCCTAGATCTCTCCGGCAAACACTCGCCCGATGACCTCTTCAAGGGGCGGATCGGTTACCGCCAAGTCCAACACCTCCAGCTCCGCCAGGATCCTGGCTACCGTCTGGGTGAGGTGTTCCCGCCGTACCCACAGCCGCACCTCGCAGCTGCTGCCGGGATCCCCCTCGCTGCGCAGCTCGCCATAGGACTGCAGTTGCGCCAGGGGACAGGGGTGGGCCAATTCCAGCTTTACCTCTCGGTAGGGGGCAAAGCGCTGCCGCAGCTCTTCCAGGCCGCCATCGTAGATAAGCCGCCCGCCGCTAATCACCAACACCCGCTCACAGAGGGCGGTAATATCGGCCATGTAGTGGCTGGTCAGGAGCACTGTTGCCCCATAGCGGCGGTTGTAGTCGCGCAGAAATTGCCGCACCGCAGCCTGGGCGTTGATATCCAACCCCAAGGTGGGCTCGTCCAAAAACAAAACCTGCGGGCGGTGGAGCAGGGCCGCCAGCAGCTCTGCCTTCATCCGCTCCCCTAGGGAAAGCTTGCGCACCGGCTGCTTTAGCTTGTCCTTCAGGTTGAGCAGCTCCGCCAACTCCTCCACCCGCTCCTGAAACACTTTCTCCGGGATCTCGTAAACAGCGGCGTTAATGCGCAAGGAGTCCATCGCCGGTAGATCCCAAAGGAGCTGCTGCTTTTGCCCCATCACCAGGGTAATCTGCCGCAAAAAAGCTGGCTCGCGCCGGTAGGGCAAATGACCAACCACCTGTACCGTGCCACTGGAGGGGTAGATGAGACCCGTCAGCATTTTAAGGGTGGTGGTCTTGCCAGCCCCGTTCGGCCCTAGAAAGCCTACCACCTCCCCCGCTTGAATCTGAAAGCTCAAGGATTGCACTGCCGGGATGTAGCGATAGGTGCGGCGAAAAAAGTGGTGTAATGTACCCACTACCCCCGGCTCCTTGATGGCTACGGGGTAAACCTTGCTCAGGTTGTTAACAGTAATGACCGGCTCCCGCTCCGTCAACCTCATCCCCACAAAATAGCCAGCCTGGCCTCCCCAACCCCAGAGCCAAGTTCCCTGAAGCTGAGTCTGCCAGATCTGGCAAGGAGGCCACCGCAGATGGGCAGGGGCACTACAGCAGCCCCACGTCTATTCCTGGCTTGCCGGCAACGAGCTCTACTTTCAAGATGCGGCCACCCGACTTCTGAATGCGCTGCTGCTCGCGGAACCAGTTGTCGTAGGGCACCAACTTGGTGAAGTAGGTATTCTGCAGCTCCCGTTGGGTGCGAATTCGGGTTTGGCTAGGCACACAAGCGGTAATCTTAAACATGCGCATGGTGGAGGATCCCCCCTGGCAAGGATTAACTTGACCAGCAACACAGGCGACCCACCTCAGAAAGCTCGCGTACCTTAGTTAGCACACCAGATCCCTGGGGCAAGTCGCCTGTCGTGCTTGTTAGATGAACTTCACGCCAAGGCCACGAGGCTGGCAGTTAGCTGAGGCCAGAGCAGATGTAGTCGAAGTACACACCCATTTCTTTGCCGGCTTCAGGGCCCACCAAAGCAGCGGTTACTTCTTTCATAGCTTGGATGGCCTGAATCGTTGCCCCAATTGGCACCCCCAGCGAGTTGTAGGTTTCTTTGAGGCCGTTGAGCACCCGCTCGTCGAGGATGGAGGGATCCCCCGCCAACATCGCATAGGTGGCGTAACGCAGGTAGTAGTCCATGTCGCGAATGCAAGCAGCATAGCGACGGGTGGTGTACATGTTGCCACCAGGGCGGGTGAGATCGGAGTAGAGCAGGGCCTTGGCAGCAGCCTCCTTAATGATGTTGGAAGCGTTGGCGGCAATAGTGGCAGCCGCTCGCACCCGCAGCTCGCCTGTGGCGAAGAAAGCCCTTAGCTTGTCCATGGCCGAGCTGTCGAGGTACTTGCCTTGGACATCGTAGCTGTTGATAACAGCAGTAATGGCGTCTTGCATGATGAGCTTCCTAAATCAAACAACCTTAAACAGAGGGCAGTCGAAAAAAGAGACTAGCTCATGGCTCCCGCGACAAAGTCGAAGTAGTAGGCCGCTTCAGCCGCGTCCTCGGGAGACAAAAGACCCATGGCTACCTGCTTCATGAGGCGGATGCTCTCCGCCACTGCCGGGAGGGGCGTGCCCAGAGAGTTGTACATCTCCCGCACACCCACCAAGCCGATCTCTTCAATCGGGGTAACGTCGCCGGCAACGATCCCGTAGGTAATCAGGCGCAGGTAGTAGTCCATGTCCCGCAGGCAAGTTGCCGTCATTTCCTCCCCATAGGCGTTGCCCCCTGGAGAGACAATGTCGGGACGCTTCTGGAAGAGCTGATCAGCTGCTTGCTTAACGATGCGCTCGCGCGACTCCGTCAAGACCTGAGCGATGCGCAGCCGCTTCTCCCCCGAGGTAACAAAGGACTTAATCCGATCCAGTTCTCCCGGGCTGAGGTAGCGGGCCTCCGCATCCGCATTCACAATCGACTTCGTGATAACGCTCATGGATATCCATCCTCAAGTCGCTTTTTTAAAAAGAGTATGGCAGGCATACCCGCATGCTATTTTCCGATATGCCTGCCGTCTGCCATCTCAGATCTTCACACTTCTTAAGATCCTTCCCAGGAAAGGAGCTCTCCCTTTGCCGCTAGGGCAGATAGGGTTGAAAGTCTTGCGTAACCCTCAAGGTCAGGCTGGCGTTGGCCTCAATCACCGCCACTTCTGGCGCTGTTACATTGCCAATCACCGCCCCTGCGGCTGCTCCGCCCAGCACTTTCTCGGTTGAGATCACCCGGTCGCCCAAAAGGCCCCCCAAGAGAGCCCCTGCGGCTGCCCCAATCAGGGCATCTTGGACAATTGCTTCCGCGGAGGTGTGACGGGGATCCTTGCGCAGCGGGATCACCTGGCTTTGCGCATAGAGGGGGTAGGATCGGCCATTGAAAATCAAAGCTCGCGAGACAAACTGGGCGCCGCCGCTTACTGGCTGGAATTGGCCTTCTAGGAGGGCTCCTGCCGGAACAACCGTGTTGCCGTAGATATCCCGCAGGGGGGTTTCCAGAGTGAGTCTGACGGTGCGAGTTTCGCCAGGGGCCAAGAAAAGGGGCTCAGCAGAGCGATGCACCGCTTGGATCAAGTCTCCGGAGCGCAACAGCAGCGTGGCTCGCAGTTGAAAGGGCCGGCCAAAGCCGTTTCCGCCTGTCCCTGGATTTACAGGTCGCCATCCCTCGCCACGGGGCGGAGGTGGCAAGGGATCCCTCTGCGCCAGAACCGGCGTAGCCACCGGTAGCCAGAGCATCCCCCCCACTAGAGGGACCAACAGGCGACGGGCTAGGTTGGTCATGGTCTCAATCCCTGAGCTCCACTTCTACGTTAGCGGCAAGCTGGCCAAAGCCAAGGGCAAGAGCTACTTTGGCATTCCCCCTCCATCAAACCCCGTCCAAAAGTGGGGTGGACTACCCCAAACCAGTAGATTCTGCTGCTCTTTGGCCTTAATAGAAGTGCGGAAAAGCGCTGCCGTCGCCGCTTTGGGAACTCTGCTGTCCGTGCTAGATTAGGCCCTAGGTTTCTCCCTTCAGGTAGGGCTTACACCCTTTTCCTGTGGCCATGAAGCACAGCCCCTCCACACCAGAGCAACCCTCTCCCAGTTCAGGCACTTCTACCCAACCGCACTGTTTGTCGCAGGGGGAAGGAAGCCTTCCCTTTTTGCGGCCTTGGGCTGTCTCAGGGCTAAGGTCTCTTCTCTTGTCAGTGCTGCTGGTGCTCTTGGGCATGGGTCTGGGGGCAGCTCTGGTGGGAGGCAAGGGGGTATTGGCTCAAACGACGGCAACTCCGCCCCAGCCGAACCTGAACTTTATTGCCGAGGTGGCCCAGAAGGTGGGGCCGGCAGTAGTGCGCATCGACGCGGAGCGGACAGTGAACGTTCCTGGGGCTTTCCCAGAGGAGTTCTTTAGCGACCCGTTTTTCCGCGAGTTCTTTGGCCAGGTGATCCCTCCCCTGCCACGACAGCGGCGACAGCAAGGCACCGGCTCCGGCTTTATCATTAGCCCGGACGGCCAGATCATCACCAATGCCCACGTGGTGGAGGGATCTGACAAAGTAACGGTGACGCTGAAAGATAGCCGTAGCTTTGAGGGCAAGGTCATTGGCACGGATCCAGTTACGGACATTGCTGTGGTGAAGATTGACGCCCAAAACCTGCCAACGGTGAAGCTGGGCCGCTCCGAGCTTCTCGAGCCGGGCCAGTGGGCCATTGCCATTGGCAACCCGCTAGGGCTAGACAACACGGTAACCGCTGGGATCATCAGTGCCTTGGGCCGTTCCAGCAGCGAGATCCGCGTGCCCGACAAGCGGGTGTCTTTCATCCAGACCGATGCAGCCATTAACCCCGGCAACTCTGGCGGTCCGCTGCTCAACGCCCAAGGGGAAGTGATTGGGGTCAATACCGCCATCATCCAGGGAGCGCAGGGGCTGGGCTTTGCCATCCCTATTGAGACAGCCCAGCGGGTGGCCAAGCAGTTGATTGCCCGAGGCAGGGTGGATCACCCCTACTTGGGCATCCGCATGCTTACTCTCACTCCTGAGCTGAAGGAACGCCTCAACCAGGATCCCAACAGCCGCATTTTCGTAACGGTGGATCGGGGGGTGCTCATCGGCGAGGTTGTTCAGGGATCCCCAGCCGAGCGGGCCGGCCTGCGCGCTGGCGACATCATTCTCTCCATCAATGGCCGCCCCGTAACCACTGCCGACCAGGTGCAGCAAGAGGTGGAGCGCATGGAGGTAGGCAGCAAGCTGGAGCTGGAGATTGAGCGCGGTGGGCGGCGGCAGAAGATTCAGGCGGTCACCGGATCTTTCCCAACCCCGAAGCGCGGCTAGGCGGAGGCCTAGGCGTACTGCTTGTCAACTTCGGCGGCAGGGGGGCAAATGATGGACAAGCAGGTCGGTTTCCTCTGGCGCAAGCGGGTGAGGAATTGGCCAGCCTGCACCGATTTGGAGCTGATGGAAGGCCTCAAAGCGGGGCAGCCTGCTGCTCTAGCGGCTCTTTATGATCGCTACGCCAGCTTGGTCTATGGCCTGGCCCTCCAGATCCTGGGCTGTATGACTGAGGCGGAGGATCTAACTCAGGAGGTGTTTGCCCTTCTCTGGCGGAAGCCCAGCCACGATCCAAGGCAGGGATCCATCAACAGTCTTCTGTGTAGGTTGACTCGGGCGCAGGCCCTTGAGCGTCTGCGCTCTCGAGGCAGCCAGCGCCGCCTCGGGAAACCCTGGCAGCCTCTGCTGATTGCCAGCCATAGATCCCCAGCCCCCTTTGAGCAGCTCTCCGTCGAAGAGCGGCGGCAGCCCGTTCAGGAGGCTCTCAGTCAACTCTCGGAAAGCCAGCGCCAGCTGCTGGAGTTACTCTACTATCGAGGCCTAAGCGCGGCAGACATTGCCCAGGAGCTGGGGATGCCCCTGGCAACCGTCCAAGCCCGCTCTCGCCAAGCCCTCTGCAAGTTGCGGAGATCCCTGCGGCCTCTGCTTGACCAGTAAGGCGGCGGGGCTTTGGGATGGCCATGTCTACATGTCCGCTCTGAAAGACTTATACAACCCCGGACAAAGGTGAACCTCTGATCCAGGCTGAGGCTTTCTTCCGGCTTCCACAACCCGTAGCTAGTAGTAGGCTCAACACCTCCTACCCTGCCAGAGGGATCTCCACAGGCATAACTGCCCCGCGAGCTGCAGGTAGTTGCTCCTTGCTCTTGATCGAGCACACAGGCTAAAGACGGAGCCAGCTTTAGCCTAGGCAAGGTGCCTACCAGGTAGATAAAGTGCCTACCAGATAAAGATGTGCTTGCAAGTCTACTAGCTCAGCTAATCCACGTCAAGGCAGAAGGTTGGTTATGCCACAAGGTGGCGGATTGTCCAGTGAATCAAGGACTAGAGGAGAGCCCTCTGAGCTGGGAGAGGAAATTCTAGCTGACTATCTGCTGGGGATCTTGCCACCCGAGCAGGCAAGGGCCCTAGAGGCGCGCTTGGCTCAAGAGCCCCAGCTAGCGGCAGAATTGCAAGCCCTCCAAGAAGCCCTGCATCTGTTGCCCTATGGGCTGCCGGGGGTGATCCCGTCAGCCAGCGTGCGAAGCCAGGTGATGGCAGAAGCGGGCGCCCCGCCCATCCCCCCCCAGCCAGCCTTGCCCTCTCTAGGGCTGGCTCGCCTCAAAAAGCGCTGGTTGAGGGGCCTAGGGGCAGTGGCCCTGCTGTTGCTGGCTTTCGATAACTGGCGGCTACGGCAGACCCCGCAGCCAGCTCCCCTAGAAGCGGGGCAGGCGCTGGCCCAGTTGCTCCAACAGCCGGGATCTCGCCTAGTTACCTTGCAAGGGGAGGCAGGGTCAGCTAACTTGCTGTTTCGCCCGGGGGAGTGGCAGGCGGTGGTTTTGGCAGCAAGGGATCTGCCCCCTTTGCCTGAAGGGGAGCGCTACCACCTTTGGCTCAAGCTGGACACTGAGGAGATGCTCTATGGCGGCAGCTTTCAGGTAGATGCCCAGGGCACCGCCATTGTTGCCTTGCGCCTGGCGCAACCCCCCTCCGAGGAGGCGCGCGTCCAAGAAGTGCTGGTTACGGCCGCCCCTGCCCTGCCAGAACTTGGCGGCAAGGTTCTCCTCAGCGCTAGGGTGGTGGAAGACTAGCGAGCCACCAGCAGCACTCCCATCATGCCGCCGGCGAGAGGATAGAACTTGGCAGTAGAAAACCCCACCTGCAAGGCCATTTGCTGCTGTTGTTCTCCGGAGGGGAAGCGATCCAAGCTGGGGTCAATGTAGGCATATTCGGCTGCCAATCCCAAGGCTTTGGCCTGGGCCACAACCCAGCGGCTGAGGTACCAGCGCTGAAAGCTCTCCAGGAAAGGGATCCCCCTGGGGCGATGGAAATCCAAAATGGCAGCGCGGCGGCCAGGTTTGAGCACCCGGCAGATCTCTCGCAGGGCTTGAGGAATGTCGGTTACGTTGCGCAGGCCGTAGCCCATCGTAATGGCGTCAAAGCTGCCATCCGGAAAAGGCAAGGCCAGAGCATCGCCCAAGACCCACTTCAGGGAGTAGTCGGGGAACAATTGCCGGGCCCGGCGCTGGGCAATGGCCAGCATAGCGGGGGAGAAATCCAGTCCCACCACCAGTCCACTTCGTCCCACCCTCCGGGCCAGTTGCAGGGCCAGGTCGCCAGTGCCACAGCAGAGATCCAACACCCGCTCCCCCGCAGCCGCACCCGACCAGCGTACGGCCATGCGCTTCCAAACCTGATGCAGCCCTAGGCTTAGAGTTTGGTTAAGGGCGTCGTAGTGAGGAGCGATGCGGTCAAAGAGCTCCCGGATTTGCTCAGGGCGCTCAAAGGCTGGGCTGGGCACCGGTTCTCAACTCCACGGGCAGAAGAAGGGGCTAGGGTGGCACGGGGATCCCGCTGACCCCAACTTGGTGGCGGCGGCTGGGATAATCCGCTAGGCTCAAAGACAATGAGCGGGAGCCAGCTAGGCTAGAGGCAGGGATGCGGATCGTTCCCTGGAAAACTTGGCTGTTGGGAGGCAGCTCTCCAGGCAGGCCTTCAATGAGAGCGTCGATTGGCCGGCCGTTGTCGTCGGTAACGTTGAGGAAGCTGTAGAGAAAGCGCACCGTTTCCGGTGAATTGTTTTGCAGAGCAACGTTTAAAACCACCTGCCCTCCCTCGCGACGCACGGAGAGCACCTGCATAGCCACCTGCCCGCTGGCAGCCACTTGGAGAGGCGAAGGAGAGGGCGTGGACAGAGGTGGTGGCGAAGGACGCGGCGGCGGAGAGGGGGAAACAGGCTGCGGGGTAGACAAGGGAGAGGGAGCCGAGGCCAACTCGGGAGACAAGCGGCGTGGAGGAGTGGGGGTAGGAGGGGCAATGGCTACGGGTGGGGGTGTAAAAAGCGGAGTAGGAGTTGAAGGCGGGCGAAGAAGGGCTTCCGCTGCTGCAATCACCTCTGCCTCGTTGAGGAGGGGCACAGTGCGGGGATCGCGAATGACCCGCGAGGCAGAAGAAGTGCTGGTTTCGGTAACTGGGGAGGAGACCCCCGAGAGAGCACGTTGGCCGAAGAGGTAACCCACGCAGCCGCTCACCACTGCCGTAAAGAAAAAAGCCACTAGCCAACCCACCTCTCCCAAGAAGCTGGAGGTGAAATCTCGGGCTGGCCTAAGCGATCTCCGCAAAGACTGCTCACTCCTGCTAGGAACCTGTTCTACCTATGATGATATGCAGGCAACAGGCCAGCTACTTCACCGGCTCAGAATCAGGGTGCTCTTGCGCCTGGCAGCCGAGAGAGGCGCTGTCGAGGTTGGGCAGCCGTTCCCCCAACCACCAGCCCGGATCCTCCCAGTTCAGAGATCCCAGCCACTTCCCCGCCCGATCCGCCAAGACCAAGCCCAACAAAACCGGCGCGGTGGTGATCCCCAACGCCAGGCTCAGCCAAAGGGGAGGAAAGGTTGGCGAGGCAGCTGAAGCAGCATTTTGGCCAGGGGAAGATGCTGGCTTGGGATCCGTCATGCCTCTTGTAAAACTGCTCCTAATTGAGCTTTATCCTAGCTCCAAACTCACAGATCCAGAGAATGTGCCCGAGCTCCGCGCAGGGGTTTTCAACCGCTAAGCTAAGGCAATGGACTTCCCTCCTCCTGCCTGATGGCGATTGTACTTATCTGCGGCCCTGCCCGCTGCGGCAAAAGTCGGCTGGCGGAGAGCCTAGCTGCCGCTTCCGGCCTGCCGGTCTTCTACCTGGCCACGGGGCCCAAGCCGGATCCTGAGGCTGACCCAGAGTGGGCGGAGCGGGTTCGACAGCATCGGCAGCGGCGTCCTCCCACCTGGCAAACCTGGGAAACGGGGCCTGACCTGGGCGCCGAACTGCAGCAGCTACCTCAGCCCTGCTGTGCCCTAGTGGATTCGCTGGGGGGCTGGGTGGCCCAGAGCTTGGACTGCTCGCCTGGGGAATGGGATCCCTTGGCGCAATCCTTCTTGAGAGCGTTGCAAGGCTGCCGAGGAAAAGTGATCCTGGTTTCCGAAGAAGTAGGCTGGGGAGTGGTGCCTGCCTATCCGTTGGGGCGTCAGTTTCGCGATCGGATGGGGGAGCTCACCCAGAAGCTGGCCCCGCTGGCAGACCAGGTGTTCCTGGTGGCGGCAGGCTTTGTTCTCGACCTAACTCGGCTGGGGATCCCGCTGGCAGGGGTGAATAGCCCAGAGCTGAGATAAGCTGCAAGGGGTTGATGCTATCCACAGCCCTGACCAGGATTCAAGGCGTTAAGGTAACCGCTTGTCGTCGTGCCGATTACCTTCTACTTGCCGGCCAAAGCCATTCAAACCCTGGATTTAACGCCGGGCCATGAGTTGGTGAAAACCTTGATGGCGGATCCCGTTGGCGCCGCTCAGCAGGTTCAGTGCGCCATCGATTGGCCGCGCAGCCCCGACGATCCGCGCGAGCTCTCGGAGATCCCAGAAGTGCGCCTGTGGTTCATCCGCTGGGACACGGTTTACCCCTGGATGCCCTACTTTCTCGACTGGCGCAGTGGTGAGCTGGCCCGTTACGCCGCCATGCTGGTGCCCCACCAGTTCAACCCGCGCGAAGGGATCGTCTACAACCCGGAGGCATTGGAGATCTTCGTCTACCAGAAGATTTTTGTGCTGATGCGCTGGTTTAAGCAGCAGAAACTGGGATCGGTCTCGATGCTGCGCGACATGGCCTTGGTGTTTGGCTTTGAGGTGCAACCCGAGTTTCTAAGCCTCTGGGAAGCTGAGACAGGGGAGCCATGAGAGTGATGGTGGCAGACACCTGGCCTGGAAGTCGGGCAGCACTAGGAGTGGCAGAGGCTTGGCAGCAGGCGGTGCAAGCCCCTTGGGGCCTGCTCGAGGTGGATCCCAGCCCTTCTGAAGCCCAGCTTAGAACCCTCTGGCGGCAGATGGTTGCTTGGGAGGGAGAGAAGGCCCCGCTGCTGGTGGTGCCCCGAAGCCTTGCCGACCCTCTGGGGCCTGGCCAAACCTGGGCTGACCTAGCTGCTGCGTGGGGGTTCAAGGTACTTCTGACGCTGCCTGAAGAAGCTGCCCTTAGCCAAGCAGCCGCCTTTGCAGCTTTGCTGCGGCAAACCAAGGCCGACTGCCTAGGGTGGGTGCTCCTGGAAGCGGCACCAGCCCTCTCCTCCCAACTAGCGCCTGCCTTGGTCTGGCAGTTGCCGGCCCAGGTAGGGATCCCCGTTTTGGGTAGAAAAGCAGTGGCTGGCTCGGTGGTGTGGAGAGAAGAGCTGTGGGATCTCCTCAGTCTAAGATCTACGCAGGGATGGGGGGCCTACCCCGAGCTTCCCCTCCTTTGATAGGTGCCCATCAGCTGCGCCTGGGCGAGGATGTGGCCTTCCATGGCCCGTAGCAAGGCCTCTTTGTTGGCTCCTGGAGCCAAGGCTAGCTGCCTGTCCAGGGCGTAGAGGGTGAAGAAGTAGCGGTGAGGGCCCCTGGGAGGGCAAGGGCCGCCATAGTTGTTCCGACCGAAACTATTTCGCCCATGGACGGCCCCCTGGGGGAGATCGCTGTCGGAGCGGATCCCTTCTGGCAGACTCGTGACCCTGGCAGGCAAGTTGTAGACTACCCAATGGACAAAGGTGCCTCCAGGCGCGTCTGGGTCTTCCATGATCAAGGCAAAGCTTCGGGTTCCTACAGGTGCCCCCGACCAGGTCAAGGGGGGAGAAAGGTCTTCCCCTTCACAAGTGTAGCGGGAGGGGATGGGTTCTGAGGGGGCAAAAGCGGAGCTAACAAGCTGAAAAGTCACCGGTGTCGGAGTCGGCCTCGCTGTCGGCGTCGGAGCCGGAGTGGGTGTGGGCGTTACAGGCGGGGTGGGCGTCGGTGCCGGGGCTGGGCTGAAAAAGCTATCCAACCGAGTTTGAGTAACACTTACCCCCTGAACCTTCAGGGTGCCGGACACAAATTCGTTAACCCTGGCCGCATCTCTCCCCCTCGTGGCTACGGCAAACAGCACCGCTGCATCGCTGCAGTCAACTCTGCCGTCGCCCGTGAAGTCAGAGATGGCCGGACTGCGCGGGTCACCCAGCCTAGTAACATCACTAGCCGTAATCGGCACTTTGAGCGTGTTATTGACGAAGTTAACAATCCTCGCGGGGTCACTGGTGTTGAGGGTGCAGACGGCAAAGAGCACCGCTGCATCCTTGGCAGTGACCGAGGTCTTTACCCCGTCGTAGTAGAAGGCAATGCTCTCAGAACCCCGCTCCGCTATTTCCGGCACCTGAGCAGAAATTGTCGGTGGAACCTGAGTAACAGCCGGGGGATCAGAAGTAAGGGAACAAGCAGCCACGCCTCCCGCTAGGGAGGAAGCCAAAATCAGGGGGGCTAGCGGGTGACGAAGGCGAGGTTTTGAGTTGCGGGAAGCCATAGCAGATCTCCTTGCAAATACAAAACCTTGCCAGCGTCCACTTCCTTGGTAGGAGCTGCCCAGCTCACCCCAGGGAAACTCCAAGACAAACCCTGAGGCTAACCTCAAGATACACGAAAAGCGCTCATCAAAAAAGCACAGCGACGGTGCTTTTTCTAGGGGATCCCTGACCGTGTGTCCTAGTTGGTGCTCGATCAAATGGGGCAGGTAGCCCAAGACCTCATCCAACAAGGTACGGGCTGTAGCTCTCCAGCCGTGGCAGGTCATCTCCGCTTGGGTGATCCCTAGGGAGCGCAAGGCCGCCAGCATGGCCATGTTGCTCATGGGCCTGAGGTTCGAGCGGGCTGAGCTGAGGCAGCGGCGGGCCGTCTCGTGGGCTCCTCTGGCCTCAATTCGTCGGATAGCTTCCAGGATTTCCGAGGGGGTGATGATTCCTATCGGGCGGGATCCCAGCCAGGGCAGAATGTTTTTGTTCAAACGCTGCCGGATGGTCTTAGTATGGCTAGGAACCCACTTCTCCCGATTGATTTGCAGCCATTCTTCGGCCACCAAAGCAAACGTGTTGGCAGCAGCCAACTGCTGGGCCTGCCGTACCAGTTTTGGATCTTGGCCATGAGCTAGCTGCTGCCGCATGGTGAAGTGGATGCTGCGGGCCTCTCTCAGACTGATGTACCGGGTACTCACCAAGGCTGGGCCCTCTCTCCTGGCCTCGGAAGCGGTAGCGAAACCGCTAGAGCTTCGACCCGTTAGGCTTCACCTCCAAGTACAGCCTTCTTTTGTCCGGCAACTGGTAGGGCTTGTCCTTGGGTTTGGCATTCCTGATGACTACCTCCGACAGAGCCATGTCCCGCCCTGGCTTTTGTGTCCCTCGCCATGTCCCACTTCAGCCCGGATTACGGTGGATTTTGTCAGTCTATCTTGGGCACTGAAAAGCCCGGAAGCCCTTCTAGAAAAGGGCCTGCTATCTGGGTGGATGTCATCGGACTACGTGGTAACGGAGAGAGTGGGATTCGAACCCACGGTGAGTTGCCCCACACAGCATTTCCAGTGCTGCGCCTTCGACCACTCGGCCATCTCTCCAGTGCACCTATGCAACTACTTTTCAGCAGCGCCGAAAAGTGAGCTTTCTAATTCTAGCAAAGAAACTCCCCGCCCTCTAAAGCTTGCAGCAGTACCTGCCAGCGAGAGCAGCGCTAGGGATTGAGGGTGGCGTTGAATTGCATTGCTGTCTAGTTAGGGGTGCACAGGCGGGGACGCCAGGGCAAAAAAGACAGGGATCCCCTTAGCGTCCACTCGGTGCTGATATAGCGCCGACCTGTTGGATGTCGTGCAGCTCGAGATGGATATCTTGCAGCCACCGCCCCAGGCTGTCGATCATGGCTCGATAGCGATCCAGGCCGCAAAACTCGTTGAGGGGATCCCGGAAGTAAACTTGGGGATCGTAAATTGAGTAAGTTTGATTTTTGGGAAAGCGAGCGTAATCTGCCCGCAAAATAGCCACCAGATCAGGGCCAGGCGGGGCTTGGGAAGGAATGCTTATGCCTTGGCCGCAACAGAAAGAGACACCGTTTCCCCAGGATCAGGGCAGCATAGTCGGATCGATTGGCCGGTGGCAGCGTTCAGGGATCCCAGCTTTTCCCGAAACTCCTCTAGGCTCCCCAGAGGGCGGATCTGGGCGGCAAACCAGCCCTGGTAGTTCACCTCTCCCATCGCCGTCGGGATCACCTGCTGCGGGCGCAGGGCTGCCACCACCTGCAGGGCTCGCTCCGGCCCCATGATGACCTCGCCCAAGAGGGGAAAGATTTGCCCCACCACCGGAATCAACAGAGTGTGGATGGGAGAAAACTCCTGCTGCAGCCGCGGGCGGACATCGGGTTGGGAAAGATGAGGCTCATAGTAAAGCCGCGTCTGGGTGGATAGCTCTTCCAGCAAAAAGCCCAGCTCCCGCACCGGCCCCAAAGGCGCGCCGGGAACTGCTGTGATGCGCAAATCCCCCCACTGTACCCCCTGCCAGGGATCTAGCGCCTGCACGGTGGTAAAGCCAAGGCCCCGCGCCACTCTGGCAGCCGTTGGCGAAGCCAAAACCGGGATCTGCTTGTCCAACCTTCGCAAGGTAGGCGGGTGGCAGTGATCCGGCTGGCCCTGGCTGAGGAGGATCCCGTCGATTCTGGGCAGAGTCTCCGGGGTAAAAGAGGGCGGCTGGCGGTGCTCCAGGCGGAGGAACCAGGGCAGGCCAAAGAAGACCAAAGGATCCACCAGCCACGGATCCAGGAGGAAGGTCTGCCTCTGGGTCTGGACGAGCCAACTGTTGAGGTCGAGGCGGGTGAGTTTCATGGAGCTATTGGCCGGTGATGGAGAGGTCAGCTACCCAAATGCGGGGACACAGGCCAGCGGGAGTGACCTGTGGCTCCGGCTCGACGTAGAAAATCGACTTCAACAGCTCCAGAAAGTCCCCGGCTACTGTGGCCGCCTCGATGCTGATGCGCTCTCCCTGGCGCACCCACCAGCCCTGAAAGGGCAGGGAGAAGGATCCCTGTAGAGGCTTAACTCCAGCATGGAGAGCCTGCAACTCGTCAATCCAGACCACGTTCTCAGCCGTGGCCAAGTCATAGGTGCTCTCCGGCGGTGCGCCAGCAAACACGTGATAGTAGTGGGCGGCAACCGTCACTTTGGCGCCGATGTTGGCATGGCCGGTGGGCTGGGCCCCCAGACGTTTGGCAGTGCCGGCGCTGTGCAAGAAGTGGGTTAGGACACCGTTGGTGATGAGGGGAACGCGGCGGGTGGGGGTGCCTTCGCCGTCAAAGCTAATTGCGCCTACGTTGGTGGGGTGTAGCGCGTCATCACACACGGAGAGCAGCGGCGAGGCAATCTGCTTGCCCAGCGAGTCGGGGGTGGAAAGGCTTTGGTTGTCGAGGATGTTCTGGGCGTTGAAGAGATTGGAGAAAGCTCCCAAGAGGCTTAGAAAAGCTTCCCCAGAAAAAACCACCGTGTATTTCCCCGAAGGGATCCGCTCGTACTCCAGGTGGCTGATGAGTTTCTCGGCAGCTTCTTTGGTGCAACCTTGAATATCCAGCTCCTCCAGGCTGCGAGCCACCCGCATGGCGCCGGCGCTGCGGGGTTTGCGGCCCTCTTGTTCTGCTTTGCCGTAGAGAAAAATTGAGGCCAGGGTGTGGCCCTCTTGGCGCAGGGCTTGGTCGCTGTTGAGGTAAAAGCGGTCGATCTGTCGCTGGGCCAAGCCGTTGTAGGGTACCCCTTGGATGGCGGGATGGGATCCCAGCAAAGCCTTCTCAGCAGCCACCAGTTGCTCTAGGAGCTCGCTAGCCAGCGCCAGGGGCCTTTTGTCGTTGCAGGGCTGGAGAATGGGCAGCTTGGCCTCTGGGCTAAATTGGGGCGCGTGTTCCCGCACACCGAAGTGGCTGGCCTCAAAGGCCGTCTGCAGGGCCAGTTCCAACCCCGACTCATCGACATCGGTGGTGGAGGTCACTCCCACCTGCCCTTGGTCGTTCCAGGCCCGCACCGTTACGCTGCAGCGGTGGGAAGCCTTGACCTGGCGAGGTTCCCCGTGATCCACCTGCACGCTGGTTTCGTCCACTTGAGCCCCGTAGAGATCAAACTGGGGGATCCCCAAACGTTTGGCACAGCTTTGCACCCGTTCGGCCAAGGCCTCAACTTGCAGTATCGCCACTCCTTCTCTCCCTTCTCTCCCCTACCGACGGGCCAGCCAGGCGGTCAAGTCCTCCACGCTGTTGAAATCCAGCAGCGCTTCCCCCAGCGCCTCCAGTTGCGACGTTGGCAAAGTCCAAATCCTGTTTTCCAGAGCCGGGTCAAGGGATCCCAGCTTCCGCCGCAAAAGCCGCAAAACCAGCGTTGCTTCTCCATGCTGCAATCCCTGTTGCAGTCCTTGTTGCAATCCTTGTTGCAGTCCTTGTTGCAGGCCCAGTTGCAGACCTTCTTTGCGCCCTGCTTCCAGGCCCTCGCGCAGAGCTTCTGCCCGCCACTCTTGGTAGATCACCGACTCCCTCATATCCAAAGACCTCATGATTTGTCGAATTAAGCACCGATCCAATGCTAGTCCTGCCAAAACGGCTGTTGCCGCTGCCAGTTCCCGTCGCTCGTTGAGGTCTGGCAAGCGCTCTAGCTCACTGACCACTCCCCGCAAGGTTTCTGTCGGATCCTCCACCTGACTCAGGACGCGAAAAGGGAGCAGGGCTTGCCAAACGTGCTCCGCACCGCTCACGCGAATGTGCTCCGCACTGCTCACGCGAACGGCTCCGGCCGGCAAGTTGCATTCCCACAAGCGAATGACCTCGAACTCATGGCTGAGCCTTTCCAGGCGGAAAAAGGTTTGGAAAACCCTCTCCGAGCGCGTTTTGCGAAGATAAATGACCACCTGCCGCACCGGTAGCTGGGGATATTTCCAATAGAGGCAAAGCCGGTAGTCAGCCATGCGAAAGGGGATTTCAGGATCTGGATCTGTTTGAAATTCCAGATGCAAAATGCTCTGCCGAAGCCCCAACAAAATCACGGAGTCTGCCCGAATGGGCTCCTCTGACAATTCCGTAGGCAGCATCTGCACCGGCGCAGCCACTTCTCCTACCAGCCAGCCGGCAAACTGCTCCGGGAAGCGCTCTGCCAGGTATTTGCAGACGTTGTCGTAGGCCATGGAGGATCCCTGGATCTAGCGCCCGCCCACGGTGATGGCGTCCACCTTGATGTGGGGCTGACCCACGGTGACGTAGATGTTGCCGCTGACAGAACCACAGAAGCCAGGGGCTAGGCGAAGATCCTTGGAGCACATGGAGATCTTGGTCAGGATGTCCTTGGCTTCCCCAATTAGGGTAGCCCCCTTGAGGGGCTTGGTAATTTTGCCGTTTTCGATGAGGTAGGCTTCTTCAACGGCAAAGTTGAATTGTCCTGTGGGGCCGACGCTACCTCCCCCCATGCGCTTGCAGTAGATGCCCTTGTCAATAGAAGCAAAAAGATCGTCCAATTCGGCATCGCCGGGAGCGATATAGGTGTTGCGCATGCGGCTGGCGGGGGCAAAGGTGTAGTTCTGGCGGCGACCGCTGCCGGTGCGAGGGTGGCCAGTGCGCATGGAGCCAGCGCGGTCGGCCAGGAAGTTCTTCAGAATGCCTTTTTCAATGAGCAGGGTGCGCTGAACCGGCATGCCCTCGTCGTCCACATCCAGGCTGCCAAAAGCCCCCTCAGAGAGCCCCTCATCCCAGGCGGTGAGGTTTTTGTGGGCAATTTTCTGGCCTTTTTTGTCAGCAAAGGGGGTGGTTTTGCGCTCAATCTGAGTGGTTTCCAAGAGATGCCCACAGGCTTCGTGGAAGATCACGCCGCCAAAGGCGTTGGACATGACGATGGGGTAAGTGCCCGACTCCACGTAGTCGGCGTAGAGCATCTGGCCGGCAGCCTCTGCCAGCTCCTGGCTGTGGGCTACAAGATCCCAGCGGCGCAAAAAGTCGGGATCCCCAGTGCCCCCCGCCCGTTGACTAACCGAAGCCCGGTGGTCGCCGTCGGCGCAGAGCAGGGTAGAACTGACCGACTGGGTGAGGCGAATGTCACGCACAAAGGTGCCATCGCTGCAGGCCACCAGGATCTCCTGCCAGTCGCGGAAGTAGTTGGTGCGGCGGGACTGGACGTGGCGAGCTTGCCGCTTCAGCTCTGCGTTGGCCCGCAGCAGGATCTCCCCCATTTCGCCGATAGGGCTGCATTCCTTGAGCCAGCCGTCTTTGCTGCGGCGCTCGGCGTAGTCTTGGAGCAGCCCTAGGTTGGCAGGAGAGACCAAAGCGGCAGGGCCAGGGGGGGTGAGGCCCATGAGCAGCAGGCCTTTTTCCAGAGCAGCTTTGAGGCCGGCAAAGGAGAGATCGTTGGTGCTGACGTAGCAGTCAGCCAGGCCGCGAAACACCCGCACCCCCGCGCCGGTGGAAAGCCGAGGGGTGATGCTGGTGATGGCGTCGTCTTCCGCGAGGCAGCTGATGGAGTTGACCCGCTCCAGGAAGATCTCCACCAAGTCGGCGCCGGCAGCCCGCCCCCAGCCCAAGAGAGTTGAAAGGGGATCCCGCCAGTCCTCGCCGAAGCGCTGCAGGGTGGGGCGGTAGTCGAGGTTGGGCAGGTCTTTGGATAGAAGCAGCATACAGGCTTAGGGGGCTGAGGCCGGTTTTTGTTTCCTCAGTTTAACAAGACGTAAAGGCTGCCTTTTGGGGGAAAGAGCCTCCCAGCTTGACAAGGGCAAAGGAGCAGCCGAAGATCGCTGCACAAGGAACCCCCAGCTTGCAATGGCTGCCAAGAAAAGAGGCTCGGAGCTTCAGCCCAGCCTGTTTGACGATCCCCTAGAGCCGCCTGCCCCCACTGCGGAGACTCTTCCCCAATGGGATCAGATCCCGCTCTCGGCCCAGGTGCCCATTCCCCCCGGTACCTATCGGGATCTGGAACAACTGGAGCAGCACTGCCGAGTCTGCCAGCGCTGCGAGTTGGCGGCCAACCGTACCCATGTGGTGGTGCACCGAGGCAACCCCAAGGCAAGGATTCTCATCATCGGCGAGGGGCCGGGGGAACAGGAAGATCTGCAAGGGCTGCCCTTCGTGGGCAAGTCGGGGCAGTTGCTCGATAAGATCTTGGCCTCCGTGGGGCTAGATTCCGAACGGGACACCTACATTTGCAATGTCGTCAAGTGCCGTCCCCCCAACAACCGCGTGCCCACCCAGGAGGAGATGGACGCCTGCCGGCCCTACTTGTTGGAGCAGATCCGCCTGGTGGATCCCTGGATCATTTTGTTGACCGGCGCCACCTCGGTGCGCTCCCTTCTGGGGGATAAGCGGGGCATTACCAAGATTCGCGGCGAGTGGATCCAGTGGCAGGGGCGCTGGTGCATGCCGATTTTTCACCCAGCCTATCTGCTGCGTAACCCCGACCGCACCCCCGGCAGTCCCAAGTGGCTGATGTGGCAAGATATTCAGGCGGTAAAGCAAAAGTACCTGGAGCTTGCCGGCGCAGCACGGTGAATCCTGCAAAACCCGACTAAGCTGGGAAAGGAGCTCCTTGCCGTCTTGCCTTGACCCCTTCGGAGTTTGCCCTCGAGCAGCTTCTTTTCACCCCGGCCACACCCGACCCGGACGCCGTGCGGGTCATCTACGCCTTTCCCAACACTTACTCAGTAGGAATCACCAGCCTTGGCTACCAGGTCATCTGGAGCCTGCTGGCCAGCCGTCAAGATGTGGTCGTCTCCCGCCTCTTTACAGATTTGGCCGAACCTCTGCCGCGGGATCCAGAGCTGATGGGCTTTTCCCTGTCTTGGGAGCTGGACTACGTCCATATCCTGGATCTGCTGGAGCGACAGGGGATCCCCCTCCAGGCCGAGGCGCGGGGGGAAGCGGATCCCTTGGTTTTCGGTGGTGGCCCGGTGTTGACGGCCAACCCTGAGCCCTTTGCTGCGTTCTTCGACTTCGTCCTGCTGGGAGACGGGGAAGGGCTGGTGGAACAGATGATCCAAGCCTACCGCCAGGTGCGGCAGGGCTCCCGAGCGGAAAAGCTGCAGGCGCTGGCCCAGGTGCCAGGGATCTACGTGCCCAGCCTCTACGAGGTGCATTACCGCGAGCCCGAGGGCCCGGTGGAGAAAGTCATTCCCAAGCTGGACGGGATCCCCAGCTCCATCCGCAAGCATACCTTCCGCGGCAACACCCTCTCGGTTTCCACCGTGGTTACCCCCAAGGCAGCCTGGGAGAACATCTACATGGTGGAGGTGGTGCGCAGTTGTCCGGAGATGTGCCGCTTTTGCCTGGCCAGCTACCTGACCCTGCCCTTCCGCGCTGCTGAGGTGGAGGGGCATCTGATCCCAGCAGTGGAGCGGGGGCTGCAGGTGACCCAGCGGATTGGCCTTTTGGGGGCCTCGGTAACCCAGCACCCCCAATTTGAGCAGCTGCTGGAGTACCTGGCCCAGGATCGCTTTGAGCGGGTGCGCCTCAGTCTGGCTTCGGTGCGCACGGGCACGGTCACGCCTCGCCTGGCGCAAGTTCTCTCCCGTCGCGGCAGCCAGTCCATCACCGTGGCCATTGAGAGTGGCTCGGAGCGGCTGCGCCGGGTCATTAACAAAAAGCTAGCCAACGAAGAGATCTTGGCGGCGGCAGCCCACGCCCAGGCCGGCGGCCTGAAGGGGATCAAGTTCTATGGCATGGTGGGGATCCCAGCAGAGACCCAGGCTGATCTGGAGGCCACAGTTGCCCTCT
The DNA here is from genome assembly GCF_047461615.1 of Synechococcus sp. W65.1. Classification (NCBI taxonomy): domain Bacteria; kingdom Bacillati; phylum Cyanobacteriota; class Cyanophyceae; order Synechococcales; family Synechococcaceae; genus Synechococcus; species Synechococcus sp. W65.1. Next base: position 61,224 of record NZ_JANSHI010000003.1, read on the forward strand.
TCAAGGAGCTCAAGAAGGTGGCTCCCCGCCTGCGCTTGACCTTGGGCTGTAGCACCTTTGTGCCCAAAGCCCATACTCCCTTTCAGTGGCAGGGGGTAGATCCCCAGGCGGAGAAAAAGCTGCAGTGGTACCAAAAACACCTGCGTCCCTTGGGGATTGAGTTCCGCCCAGAAAGCTATAGTTGGTCGGTCATTCAGGCTCTGATTTCCAGAGGGGATCGACGAGTAGCGCAGGTTTTGCAGTTGGCGCGGGAGTTTGGCGACTCCCTGGGCAGCTACCGGCGCGCCTTCAAAGAGCTCAAAGGAAAGCTTCCGCCCTTGGACTACTACGTCCACAGCAACTGGGATCCGGCGGATCCCCTTCCCTGGCAACACCTTGAGGGCCCTCTCAGCCTGGAGCGGCTGCGGCAGCACCGCCAAGAGGCCTTTTCCGTGTAGCGCAGGAAGCTGTGCTTAAGGATGAGGGCCTGCAGCGGCCAGAAACGCCTCGATCTCAGCGCGGCGCGGCAAACTAGGCTGAGCCCCAGGGCGGGTTACGCACAAAGCCGCAGCGGCATTGGCAAACCGTAGAGCTTCCCTCAGGGGTTTGCCAGTAGCTAGGCAGGCGGCCAAAGCGCCGCAGAAGCTGTCGCCGGCAGCGGTGGTATCCACTACCGCCACAGGGTGGGCCGGCAGGTAGCCGCTTTCTCCGCCATCGGCCCAGACCAAGCCTGCTCCCCCCAACGTGACGATCACTGTCGGGATCCCCTGCCGTTGCAAGGCTTGGGCCACGTTTTCGGCTTGCGCGGGTGTCTCCACCGGCAACTGGGCAAGAGCAGCGGCTTCGCTTTCGTTGAGCACCAAGTAGCGCACCTGGCGCAACAGGGATCCCGGCAGAGGCACCACAGGGGCTGGATTGAGCAGGACGGGGATCCCTTGGGCAAAGGCTTGCTCTGCCACCGCCTGCACCGTGGCCAGGGGGATTTCCAGTTGCAGCAGAACCATCGCTGCCGGCGTCCAAGGAGGCAGCTGGGCGGGGGTGTAGCGACCGTTAGCGCCGGGGCTGACCACAATCCGGTTTTGCCCTGCTGGATCCACAGTGATCAGAGCGATGCCGCTGGGCCCTTCCAGCTCCCGCAGGTGGTGGGTATCGACGCCATTCTGCTCCAGGTTCTCCTTCAGCAGGCGGCCAAAGCCGTCGGATCCCACTGCCCCCCACATCTCCACCTGGGCTCCCGCCCGCGCCGCTGCCACCGCTTGGTTGGCCCCCTTGCCGCCAGGGTAGGTGGCGTAGTCGGATCCCAGCACCGTTTCCCCAGGCCCAGGATGGCGTGGTACCTGCACCACCAAGTCCAGATTCAAGCTCCCCACTACGCGAACTAGGGCTGTCATTGGCTAGCTGAAAAACGGTGCCCTAGAGGTAGCTCATTCTAGCTCCCACCACTTGGTTGGAGAGCTTTACACCTTGGAGAGGATTGGCTAGCTTGTGAGGGGGTGACGCGGAAACAAGCCATGCTGCTGACCACTACAGACGTGCCCCAAGGCAGAGAGGTTGAGCGTTACTTGGGCATTGTTACCGCCGAGGTAGTTTATGGCACCAATGTTCTACGGGACTTCCTTGCTGTCCTCCGCGACATCATTGGGGGACGCACAAGAGCCTATGAAGAAGTTCTCGAGAATGCCCAGAAAAAGGTTTTGGAAGAGTTGGAGCAGCGAGCCAAACGTTTGGGAGCAAATGGCATCCTAGGCGTTAGCATTCATACCAACATGAGCACGACCATGATCCTCGTTACCGCCGCCGGCACCGCCGTCAAGCTGCGCTAGAACCTTTAGGCCAGGCTCTCCATCAATGCCTCGTCGATCTCAAAGTTGGCGTAGACATTTTGCACATCATCCAAGTTGTCCAGCCGCTCCATGAGGGTCAGTACCAGCTTGGCTGTCTCGGGGTCCTCCACATGCACCTCCGTAGAGGGGATCCAGCGGATGGCCGCCTCTTGCACCTGGTAGCCTTCTTTTTTGAGGTAGGTGGCCACCTGCTCCAGCAGGGTGTAATCGCAGTAGACTTCTGCGTCGGTTCCCTCTACCTTGAGATCTTCCCCGCCTGCTTCGGCTACCGCTAGCAGCAGAGCTTCGGGATCTGTCACCCCCTCTAGGCTAATCACCCCTTTTTGCCGGAACAGCCAGCTCACGCAGCCGCTTTCCCCTAGGCTGCCGCCGACTTTGCTGAAGGCCTCCCGCACCCCGGCAGCCGTGCGGTTGCGGTTGTCGGTCATCGCCTCGATCAAGACAGCTACCCCCCCAGGGCCGTAGCCTTCATAGCGAATTTCCTCCAGGGGGCTGTCGTCGGTCCAGTTGCCGGATCCCTTGGCGATGGCCCGCTCGATGGTCTCAGCAGGCATGCCTGCCGCTTTGGCTTTCTCCACGGCCGAGCGCAGCCGAAAGTTGGCGTCAGGATCGGGCAGGCCGTTGCGCGCTGCCACGATGATGGCCCGGGAAAGTTTGGTAAATAGGCTGCCCTTTTTGGCATCTACACGGGCTTTTTGCCGCTTAATGTTGGCCCATTTGCTGTGTCCTGCCATGCTGTGCACACCAGTCAAGCAACCTAAGGGAAGGGATCCCCTAACTTTGAAGCCTAAATCACCACCTGCTTAGGTCTCAACCCCAGAGGTGCAGGTCAAGGCTGGATGGGTTGCCGCTCGATTACACCCCCTGGTGGCGGTGGAGCTTCTGGCGTTGCTTGAGGTGTAGGCGTTGGGGTCTCCATAGGAGGCGCAGGCGTTGGTGTCTCTGGCGTAGGCGTTGGTGTCTCTATAGGAGCTGGCGTGGGAGGCAGAGGAGGTACAGGCTCTTCAAGCACAGCCTCAGGCGGAGGGGTCGGGGTTGGCGGCTGAGTTAAAAAGGGCGTTACCTGTTCCAGCAGCTCGGCATAGAAGATTCCGTCCTGCTCCGGCCCAAAGCGGCCCACCGCCCAGCGGTGACGGGGCACAAACAGGGTTTGCAGCAGCACTTCCCGACTGGCGAAAGAGGGAGTGCCCACAAAGACATAGCCATCGACAATGACACGGTTCAAGTCAGGCCGAGTTTGAAACACCCGGTCCACCTCCCGCAGCATCTCCGCATCCAGCCGCTCCAGCAGAGTTTCCAGAGTATCTTCAGGCCTGACCAAAACCCGCACTGGAAAGCGATAGCTTTCGCATCGATTTTCTCCGCAGAGCTTAACCAGCTCGTTCCGAACTCGGATCTGCACTGCCGGATCGATATCTCTCACCGGTGGTGAGACTTCTGGCTCTGGCTTTTGTTCCGCTTCCTGGGCCCAAGTCAAGAGGTGGCCACCCCAAGCTCCCAATAGCAGCGATCCGCACAACAAGGCGAGTTCCCAACCTCCAAGGGGAAGGCTCCAGCCTGGGCTGCCTCGCTCAGGGCGTTGTGAAGGCAGGAGATTGGGATCCCGATTCTTACTCAGCGGGCTGTTCATAGGTTAACCACTACGGCGTCGATAGCTACCGCCAACTCTACCCGACATGGGCCTAGGAGGCACTAGGCTAAAACGGAGCCGCTCCTGCTGGATGTCGATGCTCAAAGGATCAGGGGGGGAGGGATTGCTGGATTACCAAATCCGTTCGCTGCAGCTTGCCGAAATGGCTGTAGTCTAATCTGGAGAAGCTAATGATCCTGCAAGAGGTATCTATGGCAGCGCCAACATCAAAGGTTTGGGGATCCCCTCTGAAGCTTTTTTGGGGCTTCCTAGCCTCGGCTGTCCTCCTGGCAGGCTGTGGGGGAGCTGGAGGGACGGTGCCACCTCCAGTCAATGTTTGCGCGCAAGCCTTTCCAGCGATTTTCGAGGCCAAGAGCTTGCGCCCAGGAGCAAGGCGCAGTGGAACCTTGGGGCCAAATAGCGACTTGGAGATCTACTTCGATGAGAGGGACAATGTCATAAATGCCCGGGAAGTCCCACCTCCCCCTGGCACGTTTACCTTTTATGTCGATGGATTCCTTTACTTTCCTTCTGCAGCCAATGTTACAGGAGTTACTATCCGCCTAACTAGTCCAGTCTTCGACCCTCTGCTGGCCATCTTTGGTCTTGATGTCAACAGGGAGACTGATCCGGAATTCTTCTTCATCAACGATGACGCAAAGCCTGGTGATTTCACCACCTCCGAGCTGACGATCCCAGTACGGCTAGACCGCTGTTACTTAGTGCTGGTGCAAAGCTACTGGGCCCAGAATGCCCGCACCGTTGCTCCGGGTAGCCCAGGCCGAGGTCCCTATACCCTCGAGGTGGTGGGGGAAACCTCTGCCGCGCCTCCTCCTCCCCCTCCCATCCAGCAGAAGCCTGACGACAGGGAAAACGGCGGTGGCGGTGACCGAGGCGGTGTGGGTATTTAGCTCTGGCGGGTAAGCCTAATGGCAAAGCTTGCGCTGCCACAGGTGGCTGTGCCGCGAATCAAGCGCCCGTCAGAGCTGACGGTACCGCTCCACGTGACAGTTGGAGTACCGCTACCCCCTATCCTGCCGCTAACAGAAAGTTGGTTGCCGATGAGCTGGCCACTGCGCTCAGAAAAGCTGGGTGAGGAAATGGTAATCTGATCGCCGTTTTGCTGAATGGAAACGGTTTCCTGGATGCCAGTTGCAACATTGATCTTACACAGCGATCCCTTCCAGATAAAGGATCCTCCCTCGTAGAGCCACTGGCCGCTCAAAGCAAGCTCTGGGGCAGGTGTTGGCGTTGCTGGGGTCGGTGTCGAGGTGGGCGTCGGGGCCAGAGTTGGAGTGGGGGCAGGGGTACGAGGGACAAGCGGCGTGAATCGGGGGATAGGGGTAAGCGTTGGTGTTGGCACTGGCGTGGGAGTGGGTGTTGGTGCTGGAGTTCGAGTAGGCGTTGGCACCGGAGCAGGAGTGGGTGTCCGTGCAGGGGTTCGTGTAGGCGTCGGCAGTGGAGCGGGAGTGGGCGTCGGTGCTGGAGTTCGAGTAGGTGTCGGCACGGGAGTGGGAGGGGGTGTCGGTGTTGGCGTCGGGGTGGGGGCCGGTGCTGGCGTTGGGGTGGGGGCGGGCTTGAGTGTAGGGGTTGGGGTGACTTCAGCAGTAGGGATCGGCTCCGGCTCTTTCTGGGTATCGCGGATAGTTGGGCGCGGCCAGAGCAAAAAGGCGGCTAGCAGAGCCACAGCGCCTCCCCCAACCCAGAGCCACTTCAGGCTGCTGGTGGAAAGCTGGCGAAGCGTTCGGGGAGCAGCTGGTGGCAGAGGAGTATCCGTTGGTGGGGGTGTGGCAAGGCGATCCTGGGGAGGGACAGCCGGGAGCGTGTCGCTAGCTTGGATGACTGTGGAGGGCGCTTTGGCCGTTTCGCCTTCGGTTTTGGTGGGGGAGAGCTCCGGTGCAGCTTCTGCTGAGGTAGCTTTCCGCTCAGCGATGTAGTAGGGGATCCCCGCACCTGGAGGAGGGATTGGCTCCTCTTCAATGAGCTCTAGATCCTCATCGCGGATATCCTCAAAGGTTCCTGAACCTGAGCTGGGGGGGGTGCGCAGTGGCGGGGAAGCAGTGTTGGGGAGGAGGACGGTGCTGGCTTGGCTGGGGGGAAGTTGGTTGGCCACCGTCAGCTCATAGGCTTGCAACAGCCGCTCTGCCAGCTCCTGCATGGTCTGCGGCCGCTCGTCCGGGTTTTTCTTCAGACAATCCATCACCACCGCTACTATGGCGGGTGGGATCGGCTGGGGGGCTGTCTCCGGGTTGATCTCAAGGGGGTTTTCATAGCAATGGGCGTGGATCCAACTGTGCAATGAGTCGGTTTCCAAGCGAAAGGGCATGGATCCCGTCAGCATCTCGTAGAGCACCACCCCTAGGGAGTAGATGTCTGAGCGGGCATCCAGAGATTTGCCGCGTACCTGTTCAGGAGAGGCGTAACGAGCCGTGCCGATAAATCCGCCCCCTTTTTGGGTGCCTAGACTAAGGGTGTGATCCGCCAGCGTTTTGGCCACGCCGAAGTCGAGGATCTTGAGCTGAGACGTAAGCTGGCCATCTTGAAAAACGCGCTCGACAAACAGGTTGCTGGGCTTGATGTCGCGGTGAATCACGCCCCGAATCTCGCGGCCTTCCACGTTAGCTCGGAAGGTGTGGGCAAAGTGCAGCCCTTCACAAGCCTGCAGGGCCAGCCGAATGGCCTGCCGAACTGGCAAGGCTCCTTTTTCTCGGATTAGCTTCCCCAGATCCTGTCCCTTGAGGTACTCCATCACCAAATAGGCGTGCTCCCCCTCTTGGCCGTGATCCAGGACTTTGACGATGCGAGGATGTTGGCCTAGAAGGGTGCTGACGCGGATCTCTTCGGCAAAGCGGCGGCGCAAATCATCGAGCTGGGCGTTCCCTCGGCTCAGCAGGGTAGGGGCATACAGGATCTTGACGGCCACCTCTTGGCCGTTGTTGTGTAAGTCCAAGGCCCGAAAGACGGATCCCATGCCGCCACCACCGATTTCCTGAATCAGCTGGTAGCGGCCGCCAAAAATGCGATTGGTGAGATCGGGGACCATAGGTTTGCAGGCACAAAGCAGCTTGGGCAGGGATGTCCATACGATAAACCAATTGCTGGAGTTTATACCCGCTCACTCAGGGATCCCGTTTGCTCCCTAAGGGGATAGTCATCCTCAGACCCTCTCTCTGGGAGCAAGAGGTAGGGGTAGTGCTCCGGGCCACTCGCGCGTTCGCAACAGCGCAGCAATAACGACGTAACAAGCTGGTTTCACTGCCATTCGTTAGATCAAAAAATTCCCAGTAAATTGTGAAAAAAAGCGGAAGAGAACGCTTGAGGAAATTTGTCTGGGCAACCCCCAGCTTGAAGAGGGATGATGGGAAAGGATCCCTGCGCGAGGTCAGCCATGGATCTGGGCTTGGTGGTGATTGCCTACAAGGAGGGGGATCGCCAGAGCAAGGCTACCTGCCAGCTGTGTGCGGAGCAGCTGCGTCGGCGCGGCGTTACGGTACTGACGGCTCCCACTGGCTTGCACCACAACCCCTACCCGGTCTTTTTGGAGGCCACCTCGGATCCCATCGATTTGGCGGTGGTGTTGGGAGGAGATGGCTCAGTGTTGGCGGCGGCCCGCCACCTTGCTCCCCATGGGATCCCCATTTTGCCCATCCAGTCGGGAGGCAGGCTGGGGTTCTTGGCCCAGTCAGAGCAGGTGCTGCACCAGGATCCCTGGGATCGCATCCAGGCGGGAGACTTTGTCCTCCAAGCCCGCATGATGTTGCAGGCCCAGATTTGGGAGCAGCCCCAACTGGGACAAGGGGCTGTCCCTGGAGAGGAAAAGCAGGAGGGCCGCCCGGTTAGCGAAGTGTACTACGCCCTCAACGAAATGTGCCTAAAGCCCATCAACCGGGAACGCCTGCCCGCCGCCATCATGGAAATCGAAGTCAATGGCGAGGTCTTGGATCAGTACCACGGAGATGGCGTGCTGGTGGCTACTCCAACGGGATCCACCTCCTACACCTTGGCAGCCAACGGCCCCATCCTCGAGCCTACCTTCGAGGCCATCATCATCACCCCCATCTGTCCCCTCAGCTTGTCCAGCCGGCCCATTGTTATCAGCGGCACGGCCACGGTGGAGATCTGGCCCCTTGCCGATCCAGAAGGGCTGACCCGCCTCTGGACGGATGGTGTCTTGGCTCAATCGGTCAACCCTGGCCAGTGGGTGCAAATTCGACGCGCTCCCCTGCCAGCCAAGCTGCTGATCTTAGAAAAAGACCTTTCCTACTTCCGCACCCTGCGAGAGAAACTGCAGTGGGCCGGCAGCCGCATCTACATTCCCACTACCAACCACTGCCCGCCAGGGAGATAGGGAGGCCTTACTCAATCGGAATAAATTGCAGCAGGGATCCTGGCTCAACGAGATGACCTGGCACCGCTTCCCCCTCCTGAGGAGGGTGAGCTAGGAGCAGGCAGCGATCTTGGGGAGTGAGGCTGAAGCCAGTAGGGGAGTTGGAGGGCCCTTGGGAGCCCAGCTGCGGATCCCCGACGAACGTCAGTTGGGCTAGGAGGGCCAACAGCCAGTCGAGATGGGCCAGATCGGCCCCGAAAGCAGTTCGCGTCTGCAAGGTGGCCAGAGCCACGGGGTAGCCTTCTCGAATCAAATCAGTGAGGATCCCAGCGCAGCGTTCTACAGCCCGCTCCAGCTTGTTGCGATGCGCTTCAGGGCTTTCTCCCCGCGGCTGCCAGCGATTTTCAAAGCAGAGGACAATGGCCTGGGAACGGGGGCGCTCCAGCTCCCGCACGACCAGTTGATCTCGCTTGGCCGAGATCTTCCAATGCACAGAGCGCACATCATCTTGGGGACGGTATGGCCGCAGGCCGAGGTAGTCCCCCTCCTGGCCGGGCTGAGGGCGCAACTGGCTGCTGCCGCCAAAGTGCTCCCACAGCAGCAGTCCCTGGACGGGGGCAGGCTGGGGAAATACAATCACCGCCTGCGGCTCCTCGATCGCCACTGCCTTGCGAAAGAGTTCAAAAGGAAAGCTGGTGGCAATCTCAAAACCCTGCAGCTGCCACACCCCTCGCCTTGGGAAGGTGTGCTGATAGAAGGTGTCCAGCTTGGCACCGGGATCCAACCGCAGCACATAGCTGGAAGGCCAATCCGTCCGCTTCAGTCCCTCGATGCGTTCCCTCACCTGGAGGGAAAAACTGGGCAGGCGGCGTTTGCGATTGACCAGTGTCAGCCCCACCAAGACCGGCTGGCCAGCAAAGATGCGGCTGGGCAACTGCCGGCTCACCTCCAGATCCTTGAGGGTAAGCTCGGAGAGGAGGCCGCTAAGAAGAATGAGGCTAAGCAGCATCCCCAGAACCAAGTAGAGAGGATTGTTGCCAGTGTTAAAGGCGGCAATACTCACTAGGAGCGTGATCCCAACAAACCAGCCCCCGATGCGAGTAAAGCGCAGGCGGCGTAGAAAACGAACGCGCTCTTTCGATGACAGCTTTGCAGGAACAGCTCCGAGTTGGGGAAACTGGTGCAACCACGGAAATAGTTGAAGTAATCTTCGGCTGAGCTTCGATAGCACCTGAGCTCCCTCCTCCAGGGCTGCTAGGGTTCTTCTGCCAAGATTTCAGCAATGGCCAGGGCCACCCGCTCCTGTTGCTGGAGGGTCAACTCAGGAAAACAGGGCAAAGACAACACCTGGGCAGCACAGAGCTCGGCATTGGGCAAGTCTCCAGGCTTATATCCCAGCTTGCGGTAGACGGGCTGGAGATGAAGGGGAGTAGGATAATAAACTCGGCTGGCAATGCCTCGCTTCTGCAACTGCCGCTGCAGTTGGTCGCGCCGCCGCGAGTCGGTTGGGTGGGAACCGGGCACCCGCACCGTGTACTGATGCCAAACGGAGTTTCCCCCCTTTGCCACCTTCGGCAGGATTAGGCCAGGGATCCCTTGCAACAGGCGGTGATAGCCCTCGGCAATGGCCCGCCGCCGCCAGTTCCACTCCCGCAGGTAGGGCAACTTGACCGACAGGATTACCGCCTGCAGCGCGTCCAGACGGCTGTTGAGGCCGATGTATTCGTGGTGGTATTGGCCAACTTGGCCATGTTCTTTGAGGATGCGCACCTTGCGGGCCAGTTGCGGATCCCGGGTCACCACTGCCCCACCATCCCCTGCGGCCCCCAAGTTTTTGGTGGGAAAAAAGCTAAAGCAGCCGATATCTCCCCAGGTGCCCACCGGCTTGCCTCCCCAGCAGGCTCCTATGGCCTGGGCGCAATCTTCCACCACTGCCAACCCATGGCGTCGCGCAATGGCCAAAATTTGGGTCATGTTGGCCGCCTGGCCAAACAAATGCACGGAGATTATGGCTTTGGTGCGCGGGGAGATGCTTCTTTCGAGAAGCTGGGGATCCAGGTTGAAGGTGCAGGGATCCACATCCACAAATACCGGCCGTGCCCCCACCAAATCGATGGCCTCGGCGGAGGCAAAAAAGCTAAAGGCAGTGGTGATGACCTCGTCGCCCGGTTGGATCCCCAGAGCGCGCAGGGCCAACACCAAAGCATCGGTGCCGGAGTTGCAACTGACGGTCTCCAGATCGCCGCCGCCGAGAAACTGCGAAAACAGCTCCTCGAACTGCCGCACTGCCTCTCCGCCAATGTACCGCCCAGAGGCCAGCAAAGCTTCCACCTGAGGCAAAAGGGTCCTAGCCAAAGCGCGGTATTGCAACGTCAAATCCAGCAGCGGGATCGGCTCATCCGTCATGGTGCTGCCTTTTGGGGTAGCGGCCACAGCCCATCATCGAGGATGAGAGTTCCAAAATTGGGCCTTTTTGTAGCTTAGTTGCTGAGAAGCCGCTGGGAGCCAGACCCGCTCCGAATTGAGCCCAACCTGAGCTAGAGTAAACGCGGTACATCCCTGGCCAGGGATCCCCTAGGCTGGATACAGCTATCGACAGGATGTTCTATGGAGATTGCTTCTCAAGCAGTTCTCGGCAAAGCCCCTTTGGCCCCCCGAATTCTCGCTTTGGTGCCGGGAGGGATTGGCGACCAAATTCTTTTCTTCCCCACCCTAGCGAGTTTGCGGCAGCGCTTTCCAGAAGCGGAGCTGGAGGTGTTGGTGGAGCCGCGGGCGGCAGCTGCCTACGAGGTCTGCCCCTCGGTGAATCGGGTGCTGACCTTCCCATTTAAGGAGCAACTTTCGCTAGGGGATATCAGCGATCTGCTGGGGCGAATCCGCGAGCGGCAGTACGACGCCGTGCTCAGCCTGGGCAGAAGCTTGGGGGTCAAGCTGTTGCTTTGGCTAACTGGGATCCCAAAGCGGGTTGGCTATGCCCCGCCAGGGCCTGGGCGACCTTGGCTGACCGACCCGGTGCCTCTAAAGCTGGCCCAATACGCCGCCAACATGTACCACGACCTGCTGCAGGGGTTCGGCATTGCCGCGCCGGCAGGCTTGCCCCAGCTTCGCCTCAAAAAGACAGCCCTGGAGTGGGCTGAGCAGGAACGCAAGCGTCTGCTGGGGGAGGGCAGCCAAGATTATGTGCTGTTGCACCCTGGCGCCAGCCAACTGTCCCAGGAGAAAGGCATCCAGAAGATCTATCCCCCAGAGAAGTGGGTTAGGGTGATCAAGGGTTTCCGGGAAAAGCGGCCGGAGCTGCCGCTCGTGCTGGTGTTGGGTCCAGAGGATGAGAAGCTGGCGGAGGGCTTTCTGTCGCAACTGCCGGATCTGCCGGTGAGCCGCCCGCCCCAGCTAGGCCAACTGGCGGCCTTGATTGCTGGCTCCACCCTGCTTTTGTGTACCGACAGTGCCCCCATGCACCTGGCGGTGGCCACGCAAACTCCCCTGGTGGCTCTGTTTGGCCCTACTGACCCAGAGCGGCTTTTGCCTTCCGAGGGGCCGTTCCGCGCCGTCAAGGCCGCCAATGGGGTGATTGACTCCATTGCCCCTGAGCAAATCCTAGAGGTGATCTTCCCCGGCTAGAAGTAGGGCTTGCCATGCGGACGAAGGGACTTGAACCCTTACGCCTTGCGGCACTAGATCCTAAGTCTAGCGCGTCTGCCATTCCGCCACGTCCGCAAGAGGTGGGATCCCGCTCACCTATGCTAACCCAAGCTGGCTCTGGCTAGCTCGGCAACTGGCTTGCGGCGACCTTCAGCTCTTCTGTGGCGTCCAAAACCATCCAGCTTTGCCCTGCCGTTTGCTGCCACAGCTCAAAGTGGAGATGCGGCCCAGTCACCGCTCCTGTTGCCCCCACATAGCCAATGAGGGATCCCTGCTTAACCCCTTCTCCTGGGGTGACAGCTACTTGAGACAGGTGACCATAGCGGGTGCGCCGGCCGCCAGCATGCTCTAGGACAACCGTGATCCCCAGATCTCCCAGGGAGCCGGCACTCACCACCTTGCCGCTCAAGGCAGCCAGGACTGGCGTGCCCAAGCTGGCCCCCAGATCCACGCCGGCGTGAAACTCCGGCTGACCCTTGAGGGGGTGAATCCGCAAGCCAAAGCCAGAGGTGATCGGCACAGGGTGGGGCAGCGGATAGAGCAGTCGCTCTTTGCCGGGGGACAAGGTGGGCAAGGTCAGCGGCGGCAGCTCAGGGGTTTCCTCAATGCGAAGCTCTCCCCCTGGCAGGAGAAGGAGGCGGCGGCCGGAGCTGCGCTCCACCAACACCACCGGCACCCCACTTTCCGGCTGGCTCTCGGTAACCTTTGCTCGGTTGAGAAGCCGAGCCCGGGGTTCTCAGGCTGTCTTGCGGCAGGGGAAGGGCACCATCTTGCAGAAGCGCCTTTGCGGCAGGGGTGTCCAGCGCTGGCCCCACAGGGGGAGTAGGGGGCAAGGGCGTCTGCGCCAACAGCGCTGTGGGAGAGGACCAGAGCAGGCTTAGCCCTACGCCTAGACTCAGCCCCAGCCGCCGCAGCTGCCGCCCTCTTGCTGCCGAGCTGCTGCACAGCCAAGAGGAAAGACGCTGCCCAAAAGAGGTGGCCACCAACGGATCCCTCACTCCAAGCCACTGGCAAGAGACATTTGATAGCTCAGGCGCACCTGGTCGGGAGAGAGGACGAGGATCTGCCCCCCCTGAGTTTGTACCCGCAGCCTGCCATCCTCGGCAAGGCCCAAAACCGTAGCCGACGCCTCACCTGGGAGCCATTGGATTTGCGGCTTCACTGTCCAGGTCTCGTACTCGCAGCAAACAGCAGCAAACCCCTCCTTGAGCCAGACCTGGAACCCCCGCTCCATCCCCTGCAAAACCCAGGCGGCAATGGCGGTGCTATCCTGCCGGCATCCCAAGATCTCAGCTAAATTGATTCCCTCGGCGGGCACGGGATTGTTGATATTCACACCTACGCCGGCCACCAGCCCCAGCAGTTGTCCCCTTTCCCCAAAGCGGCCTTGCACCAGGATCCCCCCCAGCTTGCGCAGAAAAGCCGGCCCCTGCCTGTCCACTATCACCAGGTCGTTGGGCCATTTCAGCCGCAGCGGGATCCCCAACCGATGGCGCAAACTGCCGGCAATGCCCCAGGCCAAGGTTAGGGTCAATTCCAGCAGGGAATGCCGCAGGGGAGGGGATCCCAGCCAGACCGACAGGTACAACCCCCCTGGCTGCGAGTGCCATACTCGCCCGTGCTGGCCCTGGCCTGCCCGCTGGCGAGTGCTGACCAGAACGGTGCCCAGGGGCAGAGGCTGAGGGAAACGGCGACCCCAGTCCAAGAGCAGCCGGTTGGTGGAATCGGTTACTGCCACCTGGAGGAGGTGATGCCCCCAGCCCCCTCGACCCACCAGGGATCCCAGCCGCGCGGGGGAAAGCATGGCTTGAAACTAGCTCAACACAATATCTTCTGCTGGGCGCTGGGCCAGCCGCTTCAGGTTTTGGTAGCGCAGCATGTCCAGTAGGTCGTTGCCAGAGCGACCCTCCAGGCGAGCCTCCAGGTGCAGCGCTTGCCCCAGGGCCTCCACTGCCTGCAACCGCGGAACTCCGCGCAACACCAGCCGGTCCACAGCGTAGGCATCAGCAGCCAAAAGGCGGCGGTCGTCGGTCTGGTCGCGGCGCAACTGCCAGAGAGCCAAGCCGCTTAAGCCACCGGAAACCGTTGCCCCCACCGGATCCTGCTGGACCACCTCGAAGATCAGGCTCAAGCCCCCCAAGGCGGCAATAGCCAGGTAAAAGTCGATCTGCCGCGAGGCTGCCCGGCTGTAGTAGCCTACTTTGTGCAAGAACAACCCCGCCCGCTGCAAGGGGGTAAACTGCCGCCACTCGTAGGGTTTAATAAAAAGCCGCAGCTGCCGCTCCCAGGGCAGTTGCCGCCGGCCTTTGATTACGACCGTCTGCCGCTCTGAGGCCGGCAAGATCTTGACGCTCTCTCGCATGCTGGCCGGCAGCAGATCCAGCAGGCGGTCAATCTCAGCCTGCTCGAGAACGTAATCGTAGCCGTTGTCGTAGCCGTAGTACTCCGAGTTCATGCCGGGCCCACTCCTAACCCCATTGCCTGACGCATCTCTCGCACCGCTCGCTCCAACCCCACCAGCACTGCCCGACTGATGATGCTGTGGCCAATGTTCAGCTCCTCTATGCCCGGGATCCGCGCCACCGGGCCCACATTCCAGTAGGTGAGGCCGTGCCCAGCATTGACCCGCAGCCCCAGTTGAATGGCCTGTTGGCTAGCCTTCTGCAGCTGGGCCAGCTCCGCCTCCCGTTGGGCTTCCGAGGAGGCCTCCGCATACCGCCCGGTGTGCAGCTCCACCCAGCGCGCCCCCACCTGAGCAGCAGCGGCAATCTGGATGGGATCTGGATCGACAAACAAGCTGACGGGAATGCCAGATCCCTGCAGTCGGTCCACCACTTCACCTAGGCGTGAAACCTGACTGGCCACATCCAGTCCCCCTTCGGTGGTAATCTCTTCCCGCCGCTCGGGAACCAGCGTGACGTAGTCAGGCTTGATCTCCAGGGCAATGGCCACCATCTCCTCTGTTGCCGCCATCTCCAAGTTGAGGTGGGTGCGTACCGTCTGCCGCAGCAGCCGCACATCCCGCTCCTGAATGTGGCGGCGATCCTCGCGCAGGTGCACCGTGATCCCATCTGCGCCTGCCAACTCGGCAATGACGGCAGCGGCCACCGGATCCGGCTCGACGGTGCGGCGGGCCTGGCGCAGCGTGGCCACGTGGTCGATGTTGACTCCAAGGCTGACCAAGGCTAACGTTCTCTCGTGGCAGAAGATCCAAAGGAATGCTCCTAGTATTAGATTATTCAATCTGGGCTGCTTAGGGACAGGCGAGGCAGAAACCCCGGAGGCCAAGGGCCTATGATCGAAGACGACGCTTTTCCCCTCCGGGATCCCTGCAGGCTTGCCATGACCAATCCAAATGCCTCTTTGGCGGTAGGACACCCTTCTCTAATTGACCGAGCGCGGGTGGCGGCCCTGATTGCCCAATACCTGCCGGTGGAGATTTGTATCTACTACCAGGTGGTGCCTTTGGCCCTGGATACGGACAGCTTGATCCTGGGCATGGTGGATCCCCAGGATTTGGCAGCCCTGGACTACGTGAGCAAAATGCTGGCTTACTCCCAGATCTCGGTCGAGCCAGTTCCGATTACGCTGGAGCAGCAGCAGGAGTTAATTGCCCACTACTTCAGCCATCCCCCCAGTCCAGCAGAGGTAGAGCGGCTCCGCCTGCGGGCCCAAGCCAGCCGCACCACCCCAGAAGTCCCCGCTCCCGTAGCCGGGCCGCCCAGCCACCCAACTCCCACCCAGCCGCTGCCGGCACGGCCAACTGCTCCGCCCTCTCCTAGTGACGAATCGGAAGAGACGGTGCAGCAGTTGCTGAACTCGATGCTGCGGAGGGCTTTAGACGAGAAAGCAGAGCAAATTTTTGTAGAGCCCCAGGAGGGAGTGCTGTGTCGGGTGCGCTACCGCCAGCAGGGGATTTTGCGGGATCTGTTCAAGGAACTCTCGGAACCCATCCGGGCTAGGCTAATCGCTGCCATGAAGCGGATGATGGCTCTCGATCCCAGCCTCATCGGGGAGCCGCAGCAGGCAGAAGCGGAGCGGCTGTACCGGGGGGAGCCGCTGGTGCTGCAGTTGCGCATTATCCCCCAGCCCTCCAAAAGCGGGCCAGGCTCTCCTCCCAGGGAAGGAGCCATCCTCAGCATTCTGCGAGGAGAAGCCCTCCAGAAGTACCAGCAAGGCCAAAACCGCCTCCGCGTCTCCGAGACCTTGGCTTTGGCCCAACAAACCCACCAACTGCTGCAGCAGCTGCAAGTGGCCCTCAGCAGCACCCTGGGGAAGCTTAAGCAGTATCCCACTCCCCCTGACAGCAACTGGCCCCTGATGGCAGAGACGTTAGCGGCCATCCAGGCCCAGGCCCAGATGCTTGCCATCCACCAGCAGGACTGGGAAAAACTCACCTCCGGCAGTTGATCCGCTAGGCCTTTGGCGGGATCCCCCTGCTTTTGCTAGCTCCCCACGTTTTTGCGAACCTAGCAGTTAAAATGACGCCGGCAATAACGGTCGCCCCAGCAATAAGGCCAAGACGTTCCAGCCGTCCTCCGCTGCTCTAAGCAATACCAGATCCCTGTATAGTTTCTCGACTCGCGCCAAGGGCTTTTCGGTATCCCCCGTCAGCCAATCAGTCCGCTGCAAAATTACTTCTCGACTAAGCGCTCAAGCTGTTCTTCTGTTGAAATCGCCATCAAGTTTTGCCAGACGTTTGCCTTTCTAGTGCCAGGAAAGGGGACGGTCTCCGCTCCTGCCGGGTGCGATAATCTGGAAATTGTGCAGTCATGCGCGTTTAGCCTCCATGCCCTCCACAGATCCGAGGTCTTTGCCCCAGCCCCAGTTGCCGCCCAGCAAAACCCCTGCCAATTCCCCATCTCGCACCTGGTGGCAGGCGCAGCGGGAAAACCTGCTGACGGTGCTGCTGGCGCTGCTACTGGCCCTTGGCATTCGCACCTTTGTGGCGGAGGCGCGCTGGATCCCCTCGGATTCCATGCTGCCCACCCTAGAAGAAGGGGATCGCTTGGTGGTAGAAAAGGTTAGCTACCGCTTCAGCGCCCCCAGACGCGGCGACATCATTGTCTTCTACCCGCCTGCCCACTTGAACTTCAACGGTGCTTACATCAAGCGGGTAATCGGCCTGCCAGGGGATCGCATCCGCATTGCTGAGGGCAAGGTAATCGTCAACGGCATTCCTCTGCAGGAGGACTACATCTACGCTCCCCCTGACTACTCCTGCCCTGGCGAGCGCTGTCCTGGAGTGCCCAACCAGGGATCGGAATTTGTTGTCCCTCCTAACTCCTATTTTGTAATGGGGGACAACCGCAATGACAGCCAGGACTCGCACATCTGGGGGTTTTTGCCCAAAGAAAACATTATCGGCAATACCATCTTTCGCTTTTGGCCACCCAATCGCCTGCGCTTTTTCACTCCACCCACCTACCCTGAGCTCTCGGCAGCGGCGACTCGAGCCTCGGGTCTATCTCCGTAAAAGCCTCCTAGCAAGGCCGCTCGAGGACGTAGTCTACCATCTGCAGCAGAGCCTGGCGCGCTTCAGAGTCCGGCAGAACTTGCAGGGCCTCGGCAGCCCGTTGGGCATAGTCGCGCGCCAACTGGCGGGAGCGCGGGATCCCCTCACTTTGGTAGACCCACTCTAGAACCTGCTGGAGATCCTGCGGTTCGGCCAACTCTCTGAGGATGAGCTCCCGCATCTGCGGAAACTCCTCTAGCGCAAACAAAACGGGTGCTGTCAGGTTGCCCTGGATGAGGTCGGATCCCACTGGCTTGCCCAGCGTCTCCGCCGACCCAGTAAAGTCGAGGAGATCATCGACAATCTGAAAAGCGATGCCCAGGTTGCAGCCAAAGTCGAAGAGGCGATCGGCTACTTCAGGACTTACCCCGCTCAGGAGACCTGCTGCCTTAGCACTGCCAGAAATAAGGGAGGCGGTTTTGTAGAAGCTTTTGGCGAGGTACTCTTCCAGGGAGACGTCGGGATCAAAGCGAGTGAGGCTCTGGCGCACCTCTCCCTCTGGCAGGTCCATGATGACCTTGGACAGCAGCTTCACCACCTCCAGGTTGTCCAGGTTGGCCAAATACCAGGCTGCCTGCCCAAACAGGTAATCCCCTGCCAGCACCGCCACCCGGTTATCAAAAAGGGTGTTGACTGTGCTGACGCCGCGCCGCACGGTAGCAGTGTCGATGACGTCGTCGTGCATCAGGCTGGCGGTGTGGATCATCTCGGTAATTTCCGCCAGGCGCCAATGCTGGGGGGTAATCTCCCCGTCGGGCGTAGTGGCCCGCGCAATCAGGAGCACGATTGCTGGTCGGATCCCTTTCCCCCCCACCGAGAACAGATGTTCGGCAGCCATGGCCAGGATGGGGTGTTTGGCGCTGACCAGCCGCGTCAAGTTCTGGCGTAAACGCTCTAGATCCGCTTCTACGGGGCCAAAGGGGGAGAGTACGGAGGTCATGAAGCCAAGCCAGGAGAGGATTTACAAAATTTCATATCCTTTCCTATTCTAGAGCACCTCAACCTGCTCGGAGAAAAGCAGGGGGTATCATGCAGACAGTCCTCGACTCCTCCTATGGCCGATCCTATTCCCCCGCTTCAGACTGGCTCCATTCCTCCACTTCCTGAAGAACCTGATTGGGAGGAAGAGTGGGAACTGGCGTTGGAGCGACCCCCTCTCTCGGGGCGGGCCCAACCTCACCGCCACGATCCGCAATCGCGGCGCAAGCTGATTCACCGCCTGGCTCGCATTGAGGGGCATGTGCGTGGGATCCGCTCCATGATCGAAGAGGATCAACCCTGTCCGGATGTGCTGCTCCAGATTGCCGCCGTCAAGGGGGCGCTAGATCGGCTGGCGCGGATTATCCTCAACGATCACATCCGCCACTGCATTCGCCACGCCGTTGAAAGCGGCAATATTGAGGTGGAACTGGAAGAGCTGCAGCGGGCTCTGGATCGCTACCTCAGCTAGCGCAGCCGTTGGCGGCGGCCCTGGGCTTCTAGCTGTTGCTGGCAGCGGGCTGGGCATACCGCTGCAGGAGAGCGGCACTTTTCAGCTGCCACTGCAGGCCCATGAAGGCCCAGTCTAGAAATTCGTCAATCTCCTCCCGACTAAACTGCATGGCCTTGCCAATTTCAAAAATCAGGGCCTCCTCTTTTTCTGTCAGCTTGTTGTTGACCACTGCCATCGCCGCCAAATCCCGCAGGATCAAGGCCCCGGCGGCGTTGTGCAGAGGCGGGATGGCGCTGAGCTCTAGGGTTGCAGTCGTGTCGTTGGCCAGATAGCTTTGAGCTACCTCTTTGTTAATGCCCATGCCTTCAGCAATTTGCAGGAAGAAGTCGGCTTCTTCTTCATCGAGCTGGCCGTCCACGCGGGCTACGGCAATGAGGGCTCTTAGGTAGAGCTGGCGCTGCTCTGCAGTCAAGTCGGTGTAGGTGATCATGTGAAGTTGTGCCTTGGGTTTCCTCTTCAACTTTGCCACGAAGATCCCCCCTTGGGGTTGAGTCGGCACTTTATCCAGGTAGGGGAAAATCGACTAGAATGAGAAGCCTGTGTTAGCGACTAGCCGGACCCAGCCTCCAGGAAGGGACGTGGAGGAGAGGCTAGGCGGCTGGTTTCCGTTTCCTAGACAACCCTACCCAGCTTGCGGAGCACCTCCAATGGTTAAGTTGCGGCTCAAGCGCTTTGGAAAGAAGCACCAACCCAGCTATCGCATCATCGCTATTGACAGTAGGGCTCGCCGGGAAGGTCGCCCGCTGGAGGAGTTAGGCTACTACAACCCGCGCACCAAGGAGACGGTTCTGGAGACAGCGGGCCTACTCAAGTGGCTGCGGCGCGGTGCCAAGCCCACCGATACGGTGGACAGCCTCCTCAGAAAAGCGGGCATCTATGAGATGTTGAAAGCCGGTGAGGGGGGTGTGGTGGCCTCGATTCGCATTCCGGCCATTGCCAAACCTGAAGCCGGGGAGGAGCAGAAGGTTCCCGAGGGATCAGAGCAGGGGGAGGAGAAGTCCCAGCCCGAGGCAGCCACTGAGGCCTAGGCTCAGCTACGCTTGCGGTTAGGTTGCGTTTTGCCTCCCATGCCGGACTACGAGACCCTTGCTCATCTTTTGATTGAACCGCTCCTTACCAGCGGCCCCCTGCAAACAGATGTGGAAACCACCTGTGGAGGACGCAAGGTCTGGCTGCGGCTAGCCTTTGACCCCAAGGATCGCGGTCGGGTGTTGGGGCGAGGTGGGCGTACCTTGCAGGCAATTCGTCAGGTGATGACAGCAGCAGCCCAGTTGGCAGGGCAATCGCTGTACATCGACATCTACGGAGAATCAGGAGAGCGAGAATGAGCCAGATCCTGACCTTCTTGGGGAAGGGGGGCACGGGCCGGAGCACTCTAGCTGTAGCAGTGGCGCGGGCAGCAGCGCAGCAGGGGCGGCGAGTGCTGCTAGTGGGCCATCAGGCGGGGCCGGGGTTGGAGATGCTTCTGGGTGGGATCCCGCTTTCCGGCGAGCCGGTAACCATTGCCGCCAACTTAAGCGTGGTGCAGCTACGGACAACCCAGCTTCTGGAGCAGTACTGGACGGCAACCAGGGAGCTGGAAGCCCAATACGTGCGCACTCCCTTTTTCCGGGAAATCTATGGGCAGGAGCTAGGGGTGCTGCCAGGGATGGACCAGGCCCTGGCTCTGGAAGCCCTGCGCCGCTACGATGCCAGCGGTCAATACGACTGCATTCTCTACGATGGCCCAGGGGACTTGACCACCTTGCGGGCGTTTGGGATCCCAGAGGTGGCCAGTTGGTACTGGCGGCGAGCTTCTCAGGCTTTCCTCCAATCCGATCTGGCCAAAACTCTCCTTCCCTTTCTTGAACCGCTGCTGCGGTCGGTGACGACCCTGGAGTTTTCCTCGGTGGAGGAGCTCCTAGCTCGCCTGGGGGGGATGGCTAACCTTTTCGAGCAGGGGCGCTCTGCCATTGCCGATCCGCGGCGGGTGGTAGCGCATTTGGTAACGACTCCGGATCCCATGGCAATCCAGGTTGCCCGCTACCTCTGGGGCAGTGCCCAGATGGTGGGGCTGACCGTGGGTGGCCTCTGGGTCATGCCGCTAGTTCCCGGGGAGGTGTCGGCGGCTGAGTTTTCTCCTCTGCCAGTGCGCACCCTGCCACGGCGCCAGGGATCGGATTGGTCGGCGTTGGAAGAGGCAGTAAGTGGGATCTTTGCCATGCCTGAGGTGCCGCCGCCCGTAGCCATTGACGAGGGCTCCCGCAGCGTGAAGCTGTTTCTTCCTGGCTTTAGCAAGACCCAAATCGAGCTGAGCCAATCCGGGCCAGAGTTGACCATCACCGCTGGGGATCAGCGGCGCAATTTGTTCTTGCCGCCCAGCTTGGCAGGCCGGCAGGTAACCGGGGCCAAGTTTCAGGAGCCCTTTCTGATTATCAGCTTTGCCTAGCAATCCCGGGAGGGGGCATGTTGGCCAAGCGGATCATTCCCTGTCTGGATGTGGCAGGGGGGCGGGTGGTCAAAGGGATCCAGTTTGGGAACTTGCGGGAGGCTGGGGACCCGGTAGAGCTGGCGCGGGCCTATGATCGGGCAGGGGCGGATGAGCTGGTCTTTCTGGACATCACCGCCACCCACGAGGAGCGGGAGATTTTGCTGGAGGTGGTGCGGCGCACAGCAGAGCAGGTATTCATTCCTCTCACCGTAGGCGGTGGGATCCGCGATCTGGAGGGGATCCGGCAACTGCTGCGGGCTGGCGCCGACAAGGTCAGCCTTAACTCGGCAGCGGTTCGGGATCCGGATCTGGTTACCCAAGCCAGCCGCCGCTTTGGCTCCCAGTGCATCGTCGTGGCCATTGACGCCCGCGCCAAACCTCAAGGCGGGGGGTGGGAGGTGTACGTGCGCGGTGGGCGGGAGCCGACAGGCCTGGATGCGGTGGAGTGGGCCAAAACCGTGACCGAGCGGGGGGCAGGGGAAATCCTGCTGACCAGCATGGACGCTGATGGCACCCAGGCCGGCTACGACCTGGAGCTGACCCGGCGGGTGGCCGAGGCAGTGGCGGTGCCGGTGATTGCCTCCGGAGGAGCAGGGGAATGTGCCCACATCCGCCAAGCTCTCCAGGAGGGGGGGGCAGAAGCAGCTCTACTGGCCTCGCTGCTCCACTACGGCCGGCTGACGATTGAGCAGATCAAGGCCGACTTGGCCGCCCACGGCATTCCCGTGCGTCGCTAGCTGGGGGAAGAATCTGTGCAGGTTTCTAACCTAGCCGCTCTCTTGCCCGAGGTGTGCCGCCTAGCAGAAGCGGCAGGGCGGGCCATCTTGCCCTTCTATCGGCAAGAATCGCTGCAGGTCGAACTCAAAGCAGATGCCTCTCCCTTGACCGAGGCGGATCTGGCTGCCCACCGCCTGCTCCTCGAGGGACTGCAGGATCTTACCCCCACGATTCCCGTCCTCTCAGAAGAAGCCAGCGGGATCCCCTACTGGGAGCGGCAACAGTGGCAGCAGTTTTGGTTGGTGGATCCCTTAGATGGCACGCGCGAGTTCCTCGAGGGCAACGGCCAGTTTACCGTCAACATTGCCCTTGTCGAGGCAGGGATCCCCATCTTGGGCGTCGTCCATGCCCCGGCGTTGGGCCTCACCTACAGGGCTGCCCAAAAGCTAGGAGCCTACAGGGGCGACGAGCCCATCTGGTCCCGCCCGCCTGCCCAGCCCCCTCTACAGGTAGTGGCCAGCCGCTCCCACAAAGACACGGAAACAGAGCAGTTCTTAAAGCGGCTGCAGCGCCGCTACGGCTCCCTTGAGGTGAAGTCGGTGGGCAGTGCCCTCAAGTTTTGCCTAGTGGCCGAGGGATCCGCTCACCTCTACCCCCGCTTTGGCCCAACCCTGGAGTGGGATACTGCCGCCGCCCAGTGCCTTGTCGAGCAGGCGGGGGGCAGCGTCACGGACTTGCAAGGGGATCCCTTGCGCTACAACAAGCCAGACTTGCGCAACCCCCCCTTTATCGTGACGGCTGCAGGCGCAGCCTACCTCTGGCAAGGCCTGATCCCCTGAGGGAAGCTACATTCCCATTTCAACCGGGTTGAACCCCTCTGGAAACTTGGTGTACTCGTCGTAGAGGGCGCCGCGAAAGTGGGTGTTGGTGATGGTGGCTCCGCGCAGGTCGGCGCCAAAACGCAGATCGGCTCGGCTGAGATCGGCCTCGCTGAGATCGGCCCTGAGCAGCTTGGCCCGGTAGAGGTTGGCCCCCCGTAGATCCGCCTTCACTAGCTTAGCCCCGATGAGATTGACCCTCCGCAACTTGGCGCCGCGTAGGCTGGCTCCAGTTAGATCTGCCCCCGACAAATCTGCTTCGCGCAAGTCTGCCCCGCTTAAGTCAGCATCCCGCAGGATAATCCCCCTCAAGCTTGCGCCGCTCAACTGGGCCCCACTCAGGTTAGAGCCAGAAAAATCTCGCTGGCCAGAGGCATAAGCCTGCAACAGTTGCTTGGGATCCAAAAGAGGCTTGAGACTCACCGTTGCCATTGCTCGTGATTTCTTGCCGAAATGCCAGAAGGCGACCTTGCTCCCCTCTATCCAGAGAGAGCTCCTTTGCGCAGCTTACCACCTCTTGGCTCTCTTTTAGAGCAGCCCCACGTCCCTAGGCGAAGAAGATGGATCCCCCGCACTAACTCCTGGCATTAGAGTTGATCAATTTCGCGGCGCAGCTCTTCCAATTCTGCATCTACATCTACTTTGCCCCCAGTTGGGGCTCCAGCTTGACCTTGCTGCACAGCTTTCGTCTCACCGGCAGGCAACTGGGCCTGGATGGCTGCCTTGAGCAACCTCAGCTCCTGATCCACATCCGCTCCGCCTGCTTCTAGAGCGGCAAACTGCTGCTCCAGGCTGTCGGCTGCCAGCTCGGCCACTGCTGCGGATTGGGCCTCCAGAGCGTTTACCTTCTCTTCCATGCGCTCAAAGGCGGCAAAGGCGCTGCTGGGATCCACCCGGCCGATAACCTGATTGATCTGCTGGGAAGCCTTGGCGGCGCGGGCTCGGGCGATGAGCATGTCCTTTTTGGTTTTGGCCTCGGCAATCTTGCTTTCCAGCTTGGTCATGTTGGTTTTGAGCATCTCCACTTGCCTGGTCTGCTCGTCTAGCTGCTGCTTTAGGCTTTGGGCAGTCTCGGCAAAGGTTTTCTTGCGCACCAGGGCTTCCCGGGCCAGCGCCTCGTTGTTGTTGCGTAGGGCCAACTCAGCCCGTCTGTGCCACTCCTCCACGCTTTGCTGGGCCTGCTCGTACTGCCGCTCCAGGCGCTTCTGGGCAGCAATGGCTTGGGCGACGGCCTGCCGCATTTGGTAGTGATCCTCAGCCATGTCCTGAATGGTTTGGTTCAGGATCTTCTCTGGATCCTCGGCACTGCTGATGAGCGCGTTGAGGTTGGCTCTAATGATTCGGCTGACCCGCTCAAACAATCCCATTGGTCTTTCCCCCTCTCGCAGTTTGACCTAATGCTACCCTCGCCCCCCCGGCGCCTTCCAGGGCCTCTACTCCAGTATAGGGATCCCTGAGGCGAGCCAGAGGGGATCCCGCCTCTTTTTGCATGGGGGTGGGTTGCGTGGCAGCTTTGGCTCTTTTTTGGCTTGCTTGCGCTGGGCTGTGCTGGAATCGAACCAGCGGCTCCCACCGTGTCAAGGTGGTACTCTACCTCTGAGTTAACAGCCCCAATGAATAGGCGTGCCTCTACTGAGAGTCAGTAGTTGATCGTATCACCGAAAAACGCGGCGCGGAAGCCCCCCTCTTGAGCCGTGGGAAGGAAACGGGAAAGGAGGCTTCCGAGTAGCGCAAACGGTGTGTTACTCCAGCCTGGGGCGGAAGGGGGAGGTGGATCCCAACGCGACCAACGGAATTGCCCTATTGAACCAGCCCAGAGGTTCAGGGTTGACTTGCTAGCTGTAGGGCTACAAGGAGCCCCTGGCTGCCGCTTCGCGGAAGCAAGCTATGGCTGTGGGCTCTCCTCTATCCTTGATTCACCCGACAATCGGCCGCTTTGTGGCATAACCAACCTCTCTTGTAGGCACTTTGCCTAGGCTAAAGTTGGCTCCGTCTTTTGCCTGGGTGCTCATCAAGAGCCAAGGAGCAACTACCGTCAGCTCGACGGGAAGTGACGCCTGTGGAGATCCCTCTAGTGGGGTAGTGGAGGTGAACTCTGCTGCTAGCTATGGGTCGTGGAAGCAGGAAGAAAGCGTCAACCTGGAGCAAAAGTTCGCTTTTGTCCGAGGTTGTATGAGTCTTTCAGAGCGGGTAGCTTACAGGCGCCATTCGGCAGACTTAATCAAATTGCGAAAGTCGCGGATCACTGCTTCGCAGCGGTGAAAAAAAGCCAGCACCCAGTCCCGTAGCACTTTTTGCTGAGACTCGTCCAGTTCCTTGAGGAGGCCTTTGTAGTGAATTTGGCCACTGCGCTCGATCTCAAACTCGTTGAGCCACTCGGCTAGGGATCCCTGCTGCTCCAGCACTTCCTGTCGGGCTGCCTTCCAGTAGTTGACAATCACCGCCTTGCCCAGATAGCCACTAGCCATCTGGCAGATATGGTTGAGCGATTGCACGAAAACCTCCACCTTCCTGGGGCTGGCCGTCGCCATAGGCTGAGTTGCCTTGGGCTGGCCCCCTGTCAAAGTAGCGTTGGGCTGGGTGGGGTTGCGAGCAGCCCCTGCCGGGTTGGTCAAAAGGCGAAAGGTAGCCAGGCCCTTCGACGCATCCTGTTGCAGCTCGGCTCGCAGGCGGTTGACGGCCAAGGTGTAAACCGGCATCACCACCTCGTCATTGACTGCCACCAGCAACACCCATTCCGGCCCCAGGGGGTAGACAAAAACCCGCTGCTCGGCAAACTGAAAGTCAAAGTAGTCCAGTCCTGGGGGCATGGTTTGCAAAACCTGAAACAGCCCTTCGGTGAGGGCCTGCTGCTGTCGGCTGTCCAAGTTCTGAAAAGAGCGGTAGAAAAAAGGGCGACCTGTTCGACTCAGGAGCGCTACCCCCATCACCCCGCGGATGGACAAAAAACTCTCGAGCGTCTCTTTTTCCATGCCCCTTGGGAGCCAACTGGGCCAACACAACTCCTATCCTGGCTCAGATTAGCCGACGCTGGCTGCAGCTAATACTGGCAGCCTAAAAGGCCAGGACGGGGACAACAACCGGCCTCAGAGGGGCACCTGTAGCCTGCCCCCTTGCTGCTTCTAAGCTGGCTCTATGCGACTAGGCCTGCCGGAGACCGGAAGTGCCTTTGCCTAAGAATTCCCCAATTCGTTCTATCGCCTCCTCCAGCCGGGATCCCTCTGCCACCAGCGCAAAGCGGACATAGCCTTCGCCGCCGGGGCCAAAGCCTGAGCCTGGCGACAGAGCCACCCCGGTAGCCCGTACCAAGTCTAGACAAAACTGGGCTGAAGAGCCGCGATAGAACTCGGGCAAAGGTGCCCACAGGTACATGGTGGCCTCCGGCAGGGGCACGGGCCAGCCGATGCGGTGCAGAGCGGCCACCGCAAGATCCCGTCGCTTGCGGTATACCTGCCGCCAGTGATCCAAAAAGCTATCGGGAGCCGCCAAGGCCGCTGCTGCTCCCCGCAAGATGCCCTGGTAGGGGTGGAAGTCAATGGTGGACTTCACCAACCGCAAGGCTCGGATCAGCTCGCGGCTACCGATGGCATACGCCACCCGGAACCCCCCCATGTGGTAGGACTTGGAGAGGGAAAAGAACTCGATAGTGCGGGTCTTGTCGGGATCCGCCTGCAGCGCCGAAGGAGCCACCTGGCCGTCGAAACGCCAGTCCACGTAGGGAAAGTCGTGCGCCAGCACGATGTTGTACCGCTGGCAAAATTGCAGCGTTTCCTGCCAAAACTCCGGGGTAACGGTGGCAGTAGTGGGGTTGTGGGGATAGCTCAGCACCAATAGCCGCGCCTGGCGGCAGATCTCCTTTGGGATCTCATCCCACTGGGGTAGGAAGCGGTTTTCTGCCCGCAGGGGCAAGTAGTAAGGGATCCCGCCCGCTAGATGGATCCCCCCCACATGGGAAGGATACCCAGGGTCGGTAACCAAGGCAACCTCGCCGGGGTTAAGCAGAGCTAGCGGCAGGAGGGCCGTCCCCTGCTGGGATCCAATCAGCGGCAGCACCTCCGTTTCTGGATCGATGACTAGGCCAAACTTCCTCTGGTACCACTGGGCACAGGCGGCGCGAAACTCAGCCGTGTCGTGGAAGAGGGTGTAGCCGTAGGTGGAGGGATCCGCCAAAGCCGCTTGCATGGCTGCCAGCGCTTCCGGAGGTGGGGGCAGATCCGAGGATCCCAGAGACAGGTCGATGACATCCACGCCGGAGCGGCGCGCCTCCCACTTGGCCTGGTCTAGCTGGTCAAAGACATTAGAGCGCAGGGGCTCAAGTCGTTGGGCAAAGGCAGCAAGCATGCAGCAAGTCCAAAGGGGCTAGGGGTTCCTGCCGGCGTTGGAAGAGTTGGCTGCAGGCGGTTGCGTGGCCGCCGGGCCGCGGTCGAAGATCTCGATGTTCCACTGTCCCCGACCGTTACTCTCAAAGGCGATAAAGCGCCCATCGCCGCTGATGGTGGGGTTGCGCACATCCCCTGGCACCCGGCTGCTGATGTTCTCAACCCGGCGGGTTTCGCGGTCGTAGAGAAAGATCTCCGATTTGCCCAGCGCGTTGGACACATAGACGATGTAGCGCCCATCAGCGCTGATATCGGGCGAACTGGCGGCCACGTCGCTGGAATTGAGCCCAGGCAAGTCTACCAGCCGCTGTTCCACCAGGTCGTAGAGAAAAATGGCCTGACTGCCGCCGCGGGCTGAGGAAAACACCAGGTAGCGACCATCGCCACTGAAAGCGGGCTCCCCATCGGGGAAAATGCTGTTGAGGCCGCTGTTGGTCAAGCTAGAAGGTGGGGTACGAAAACCTGCGGGGCTGCAGCCCAGCAGCCCTAAGCTCAAGCCGGCCAAGCACAACTTCCCCACCCACCCGACTGGGCTGAACAGAATCCGGCCCTTGGTTAGCATGGCATTGCCTTTCCAACCCCTTTCTCCCATCCATCATAGCCAGTTGACAAACTCGGCTTAGGCTAGGGGCCACTCTTTGCCGTTGCTATTGTTATTGTTGAATCTGCCTCCCCGAGGCTGTTTTCCTGCTACTGGCTATGGCTTGCCGCAGCACTCTGCAAGAGGATCTCCATTACCAACAAGCCAAGCGCAGCCTGCGCCAGTGGGTGGCCCAACTGGATCTGCGCCCCCAGGAGATTGCCGGCCTGGAAGGGGAGCTGGAAAACTTGCAAGCCCTGCTGGACAAACTGGAAGCCGAGATCATCCACATTGCTGCCTTCGGCCTGGTGGGGCGGGGCAAGTCTTCCCTGCTCAATGCTCTCCTGGGGGAGCCGGTTTTTGCCACGGGGCCTACCCACGGGACCACCCGCACCCAGCAAGTAGCTGCCTGGAACATCTGCTGGGGAACTCGTCCCCCCTGCTCTTTCCTATCCTCGGCCTCGGTGCAGTCGGTTCAGGTCAGCCACTGGCAGGGATCCCGGCTGGAGCTAATCGACACTCCTGGCCTGGATGAAGTAGACGGCGAGGAGCGGGCGCGACTGGCCCAGGAGGTGGCCCAGCGGGCAGATCTCATCCTCTTCGTGGTCTGCGGAGATCTGACGCGGGTGGAGTTTGAGGCTCTAGCGACGCTGCGGGAGGCGGGCAAGCCCATGCTGCTGGTGTTCAACAAGATCGACCAGTACCCCGAGGCGGATCGCCAGGCCATCTACGACAAGATCCGCAACGAACGGGTGCGGCAGCTTCTTTCCCCTGACGAGGTTGTCATGGTGGCCGCCTCGCCGCGCGTGCCGCGCCTGGTGCAGAAGCCAGATGGCAGCTTTGGCGTGGAGATGGAAAGCGGCCCCCCCCAAGTGGACGCGCTGCGCCTAAAAATCCTAGAAGTCTTGCAGCGGGAAGGGCGCTCCCTGCTAGCCCTCAACGCCCTCCTCTTTGCCGATCGCCTCAACCAGCAGGTCATCGAGCGCAAGTTGCAAAGCCGCGCCCAGCAAGCCCAAGATCTCATCGCCGCCGCCGCCCGCACCAAAGCCCTGGCCGTTGCCCTCAACCCCGTTACTCTGCTTGACACCCTGGGGGGGTTGGCTTTGGATGTGGCCCTCATCTTGCGCATGGCCCGCCTCTACGGCTGGCCCCTGACCACCGCCGGTGCCATGCAACTGCTGCAGAAGATTGTCCTCAGCATGCTCAGCCTGGGGGCGGGAGAATGGGTAGCGCTGTTGGGATTGGGATCCCTGAAAACCTTGCTGGGGGGATCCCTGCCCTTTGCCGGCGGACTTTCGCTAGGAGCCTACGGGTCAGTGGCCCTGACGCAGGCAGTGATGGCTGGCTTTTCCTGCTACGCCATTGGCGAGGCAGCCCGCCGCTACCTGGCCCAAGGAGCCAGTTGGGGGCCGGAGGGACCCAAAGCCGCCATAGCCCAGATTTTGGCCGATTTGGACGAAGCCTCAATCACCGCCCGCCTTCGCGAGGAGATCCGCACCAAAATTGGCTTGGCCCCCACCTAAACCTCCGCCCTTGACAAGAAGCGCTGAACGACTGGGCAAGGGAGAGGTGTTGGTAGGATAGGGAGTGCTCTCTCTGCCGCCCTTTGCCATGGCAGCTCACACCTTTCAAGATCTAATCCTTCGCTTGCAGCAGTTTTGGGGAGAGCAGGGTTGCCTGATCCTGCAGCCCTACGACTTGGAAAAGGGGGCCGGCACCATGAGCCCCCACACCTTCCTACGCGCCCTAGGGCCGGATCCCTGGCGGGTGGCCTACGTGGAGCCCTGTCGCCGCCCCACTGACGGGCGCTATGGCCAAAACCCTAACCGCTTGCAGCACTACTTTCAGTACCAAGTCCTCCTCAAGCCCTCCCCCGACGACATCCAAGAGGTGTACCTGGAGAGCCTGCGGGCCTTGGGCATCGACCCGGCAGAGCACGACATTCGCTTTGTGGAAGACGACTGGGAATCCCCCACCCTGGGCGCCTGGGGCGTGGGCTGGGAAGTGTGGCTAGATGGCATGGAAATAACCCAGTTCACCTACTTCCAACAAGTGGGCAGCCAGGATTGCCACCCCGTTTCTGTGGAGATTACCTACGGTCTGGAGCGCCTAGCCATGTACCTGCAGGGGGTGGACTCCGTTTTTGACCTCTGCTGGAGTGAGCACCCTTCTCTGGGACGGATTACCTATGGGCAAATCTACTTCCAAAATGAGGTGGAGCAATCCTACTACAACTTTGAGTATTCGAATCCCGAGATGCTGTTGGAGCTGTTTCGGCTCTACGAAGCCGAGGCCAAGCGGCTAATCGAAACCACGCGGCAGAAGCTCCAAGAACAGGTCTTGAGCGATCGGCTACCGGTGTCGCTGCTTCTGCCTGCCTACGACTACGTGCTCAAGTGCTCCCACACCTTCAACCTGCTCGATGCCCGCGGCGTCATTGCCGTGGCTGAGCGCACTCTCTACATCGGGCGCATCCGCAACCTGGCTCGCCAACTGGCAGAGCTCTACCTCAGCCAGACAGGCCGCTCCCCCTCCAGCCATACTCTGCCCTAGCTGGAACCTAACTCTTTGCCGGGCTAGGGATCGAAGCCAGGGAGCCCTCTTTTGGCTATGATAGGAGATTGACACTAGCCAGCTCTGTTCTGGTGCAACCCTTTTTGCGTTAAGCTAATCAACGCTCTTAACCAGTCCACCTGACTATTTTCCGGAAAATTTATGTTTCGATACCCCGTCACACGGGTTTCCATCTTTATCGATGGAAACAATATGTTTTATGCTCAACAAAAAATCGGCTGGTTCTTTGATCCCCGCCGGGTCTTGGATTACTTTGTCAGGTCCCAACCCAACGTCGAGCTAGTCAATGCATTTTGGTACACCGGCATCAAGGATCCCAACGACCAAAGGGCCTTCCGAGACGCCCTGATCAACTTGGGCTATACGGTTCGCACCAAGCTTCTCAAGGAGTATCGGGACGAAGATTCGGGCCGTTACTCCCAGAGGGCCAACCTAGATATCGAAATTGTTATCGATATGTTCAACACGGTCGGTCAATACGACCGGCTCATCCTGTTTAGCGGCGACGGTGATTTCGAGCGGGCCATTGAGTTGTTGCGCTCCAAAAACACTACGATTACAGTTGTCTCCACCGAAGGGATGATTGCCCGCGAGCTGCGCAACGCCACCGACCGCTACATCGACCTCAACGACATTCGCCCCTACATTGAAAAGTTGGACAAGTAGTCTTTGAGAATGGGGGCAGACAGGGCAAGGAGCTAGAGGTCAGCGAGCATTGCCCCGCCGGCCCAGCTCGCAGAGGCCACCGCCAACACAGGCGATAAGACCCCAGGAGACGGCCCAGCTTTTGCCCAAAGAGATCTCGGTTAAAGCCACCACCACCGCTGCTGCCAGCAAGAAAGGGACGACGCTGAGCAAAGAGGCCAGAGCTCCGCTGGGATCCCAGGGCAATTGCTTTTCCCAGTGCTCCTGCAGCTTTTGATGCAGTGGCGACAATCCGCTCTGAAAGACTTATACAACGCTGGACAAAAGCGGACTTTTGCTCCAGGTTGACGCTTTCTTCCTGCTTCCACGACCCGTAGCTAGTGGCAGAGTTTACCCCTACCACCCCGCCAGAGGAATCTCCACAGGCGTAACTTCCCCGCGAGCTGCAGGTAGTTGCTCCTTGCTATACCGGGCACACAGGCTAAAGACGGAGCCAACTTTAGCCTAGGCAAAACGCCTACTCAAGATGTACTGGCTAGCCTACTAGCTCAGCCCATCTACGTCAAGGCAGAAGGTTGGTTATGCAACAAAGTGGCCAATTGTACGGACTCCGTCCCGCTTACGCGAACGGTGAATCAAGGACTAGAGCAGAGCCCTATGCTCCATAGAGCCGTGGCTGCCCACAGCGAAGGGCGGATCGTCTCCAGTCCCCAAAGTTCAACCCCAATGGCATCCATCGGCCAGCTTCCAACCCTGCCTTTCTAAGCTAGCGGGACTGGGCCCAGTCGGTGGCAGTGATGGTGGTGCCAGGAAATTGAATGGGGTTGCCCAGGCTCTGGATCTGGGCCTGGAGGGCGGGCAACAGCTGCAGGTTCGAGAGCGGTTCCCGCAGGATCTCCGCCGGGACTAGATCCCGTGCCAGGGCAAAGTGAGCTGTGTGGCCGGCTGCCGTGCCGATGGCCCATTCCACGGGGTGCACTCGATAGGAGGCGCTGGCGATGCGGCTGGTGGCGATGTTTTTGCTGCCGGCCAAGAGGTTGTCGATGCGCTGTGGGATCAGGGCGCGCAGCGGGATCTGGTAGGGGTAGCTGGGGGCCTGGGCGTCTTGGTTGTGGCTGGGGGGCAGCGAAAAATCCGGCAGTAGACACTCGTGAAAGTCGATGGGGTACTGGCCCACCCCCACCGAGTCGTAGAAGATGAAGGGGCGACCGCGATTCAACGCCGATTCCCGCGTGGTGATATCCGACTCGTAGACGGTGAACCCCCCTGGGTAGGAAAAACTCGGCCGCCCGATGATGCGCCGCGACTCGCGAATATAGGGGTACTTGGAAAGACCACTGGCAGTTCCCATGGGGCTGTTGGGCCCTTTGAGGTAGCGATAGCGCAAGTAAAAGTCTTTTTGAAAGTTGGGATCCGCCTGCTGCAACAGAAAGTCCGTCCTCCCCGCCACCAGCCAGTAGAAGAAGCCCTTGGCATGCTGCTCGGCCCGACGCAGGGCTTCCACCCGCAAGCCCCCCATCCAGCCACCCGGCTGCAGTTGGCCCGAGGCCTGCAGTTGCTCGTGGGTGAGGATGAGGTTCATCTCTGGCCCGGTGATGCGCCAGTCGTTGCCCCAGGTCCAGTTCTGCATGGATTGATCCCCCACGCGGATGGCCTCTTCCCCAAAGCCAAACACCTGTCCGCGAATGCGGCGATAGGTAAAGACCCTCCCGAAGTTAAAGCGCGGGTGTTCAAAGCTGTAGTAGGGGCCGTGCAGGGGATCGTCGTAGAACTCTGGCTTGATGGGCACCTGCGGCACAGCGGAGCGCTCTATGACAAAGGTGTAGGTAAACCCCTGGGTGCAATAGGGATCCCTGTAGGGCTTGGAGCTGGGCTCCCAGCGGCTTTCCCCATCCGTGCCGAGACGGTAGGGCACTCGCGCCAGGGGCAGCAGCTCGCCGGTTTCGGTAGCATCAATCACTATCCAAGGCAGGGTTTTTCCCTGCCGCTCGGGAGGCGGCTCAAAGTGCAGGATCTCCTTATCCCAGTCCTTCGTGGGCTCCCAGCGGTAGAAGTCCAAAAAATAGCTAGAGAGATCCCCCCGCTGCTCCGGCGCGACGCCAGCGTGCTTGGGGAGGTTGCGGATAGCCACTACCCTGCGGATCTGGTAGCCCTCAATCTCCAAGTCCTTCACCACTGTCTCCGTAAACAGCCGCAACTGCCCCGACTGCAGATAGGGATCCAACATCTCCCGGAGTACCTGATGTCCCACCTGGGGAGAAAAACAGAGCACGCTTGCCCAGCACTTGCCGGGGTTGGGATCCCCGCCATACTTTTCCCGCACCCGGCGGCGAAACTCTCTGTAGCCTCGCGGGAAGATCTCGTTTTCCCGCTGTAGGGGCCGCTCGTCCAAAGCCGAGACCCCTTGGGCGCTCACCTGGCCGCCAATCCAGTCGGTAATTTCGGTCATGCACACCTGTCGCCCCAGTTGCAGGGCCTCGTAGGCCGCTGCCACGCCTCCCAGCCCGCCCCCAGCGATGAAAATCTCACAGGGGATGCGGGTTGCCGACACGGGCTGAGCTAGGGCCGCCCCGGCGCCCAAGATCCCAGCCCCCAGGATGCCGCAGCTCCATCCCTTGAGGGTGAACATAGCCTGTCGGACTTTCCGGCAACTTTTATCATGGGGGAAAGCGCTGCGAGGGCTCATGCCGGGTTCCACTTTCGTCATCACCACGCCGATCTACTACGTCAACGCTGCCCCCCACATCGGCAGTGCCTACACCACCATGGCGGCGGATGCCATCGCCCGTTACCACCGCCTGCAGGGTAGGGAGGTGCTGATGGTAACGGGAACCGATGAGCACGGCCAGAAGATCCAGCGCGCCGCTGAAGAGCGCGGCCTTCCCCCGCAGCAGCACTGTGACGAGATCGCGGCCCAGTTTGCCCAGCTTTGGCAGTTGCTGGATATCCGCTATGACCGCTTCATCCGCACCACTGACCCTCGCCACAAAGCCATTGTGCGGGAGTTTTTCCAGCGGGTTTGGGATCGGGGAGATATCTTTGTTGGGCGGCAGCAGGGGTGGTATTGTGTTGCCTGCGAAGAGTTTAAGGACGAGTCAGAGCTCTTGGAAGGCGGGTTTTGCCCGATCCATCCCAACAAAAAAGTAGAGTGGAAAGACGAAGAAAACTACTTTTTTCGCCTCTCTCGCTACCAGGAAAAACTAGAAGCTCTCTACGCGGAGCATCCAGAGTTCATTCAACCAGAAAGCCGCCGCAACGAGGTCATTAACTTTGTCAAGCAGGGCCTGCGGGACTTCTCCATCTCTCGCCCTAGCGTCTCCTGGGGGATCCCCTTCCCGGCGGATCCCAGCCAAACCCTTTACGTCTGGTTTGACGCCCTCATCAACTACATCAGCGCCGCTCTAGATCCCGAGGACGAGCCGACGCTGGAGAATGCTCTGCGCCGCTACTGGCCTGCCGACGTGCACCTGGTGGGCAAAGATATCGTCCGCTTCCACGCCATCTACTGGCCGGCCATGCTCATGTCGGCGGGGTTGCCTTTGCCTAGGCAAATCTTTGGCCACGGCTTTCTCACCAAAGATGGCCTCAAGATGGGCAAAAGCCTGGGGAACACGCTGGATCCCTTTGAGCTGGTGCAGCGATACGGCGCCGATGCCGTGCGCTACTATTTCTTGACCGAAATTGAGCTGGGCAAAGATGGAGACTTTAGCGAGGGCCGCTTCGTCGAGGTACTCAATGCCGACCTAGCCAACGACCTGGGGAACCTGCTCAACCGCACCCTCGCCATGCTCAAAAAATACCAACCTGACTACCGCATTCCCGCCGTCGAGATCCCTCCGGATCATCCCCTCAAAACCTTGGCTGAGCGCCTAGCCCCGACAGTGGCTGACGCCTACGAGCGGCTGGATCTCAGCTCGGCTGCCCGCAAGGCCCTCAGCCTGGCCCAGGCCAGCAACAAATACCTAGATGAGCAAGCTCCCTGGACGTTGCATAAACAGGGGCAAAGCCAACGGGTAGCGGAGATTCTCTATGCCGTTCTAGAAAGCGTGCGCTGGGTGGCGGTGGCCCTTTCGCCCATCATTCCCAACCTCAGCCTCAAGATCCTGCAGCAACTGGGGTTCCCCCTCACCGACATTACCCAACTGCGCTGGGATCCCGATGCTCGCTGGGGCCAGCTTCCCCCTGGTCAAGAGCCTCAGCCCCCTGTGCCTGTCTTTCAGAAAATCCTCAGGAACGCCTAGGACTTGGCAGCATTTGCTTGGGAAGGTTGGGCAGCCGCTTGTCCTCCCTTTGGTCTTAGCCGCTCGGCCAAAGGAGGGGCATCCCTTCGGGAGAGAGGAGGAGCTGCACCCGAGCGCAAGCGAGGGTTGCTCACCTCAGCAGGAGGAGCTCCATGGGCAAGAGTCTGCCAGGCCGCTCGTACTCCCGCCCAAAAGCTGCGAACATTGACTTGGGCATCCCGGGCTTGGGTACGGGCTCCTTCCAGGGAGCGGCTGACCTGCTTCACCACCTGACCCGCCCCTTTCACCCCCTCGTCAAGGCTGTCGGCAATCTCGCTCACTTCCAGGCTCGTCAGGCGCAGAGCCTCTAGAGTGGGCGGCAGCTCCCGCAGCAGCGTATCGAAGAAGCGCTCCACACTCTGGGCGGCTCGACCCAGTTGAATGACGGCAGGCAGCAGGGTCAGGATCACCGCCAAAATGGCCACTGCCACCAGGCCTACCGAGAGGCCAAGCCAAAAGACCGGATCGCTCATCCCGCCGTCTCCTCTCCATCGCCGGCTTCCAAATCAGCTTCTTCCCCCCCAAGGGAACGCGAGTTTTGGGCTTGGAGCAGCTCCTTTCGCTTCTGCAACATGGCCTCCTTCCCCACCACCACTGCCTGCTGTAGCCGCAGCAGGGCCTCATCCAAACTGCGTTGAGCAGCGTCGAACAGTTTCTCTGACTGATACTGCAAGCTGCTGGCTACATCCTCTGCCACTTCTGGCAGCGCCTCTGCCGATTTTTTCAACAGTCGCCGCGTCTCCCGTCCGCTGCGGGGGGCTAGAAGCAGGCCAATGAGCGTGCCCACCGCCGTTCCCAACAGCAGCCCACCAATAAACGCGCCAGTCCGGTTTTCCGCCATGCCTTGCCAGAGTTGGTGGATACAAGTGGCCCCCCAACCAGACTATCAAAAAAAATCTGCTACCCTGCTCTGCCCGAAAAGGCCAAGTCGCGGCTGGGCTGCTGGGGGCTAGAGTAGAAATGGCGCTGTGGAAACTACCCAACAACCCATGGTCTCTTTAGAGCCCAAAGGCCTGGCGGAAAGGCCAATCAACTTGGCAGAGTACATTGACCACACGCTGCTGCTGCCTATGGTTACCCCGGAGGAAATTGAGGAGGGGTGCGAAATTGCCCTGCGCTACGGCTTCCCCACCTTTTGCGTACCTCCCTGCTATGTGCCGCGGGTGGTTGAGCGGCTACACGGGTCGCCAGTACGGGTGAGCACGGTGGTGGGGTTTCCCCTGGGTACCAACACAGCGGAGGCCAAACTCTACGAAGCTCAACTGGCTGTGGAGCAGGGATGCCAGGAACTGGATGTTCGCATTAACCTAGCCTGGCTCAAGGCACGGGAGTTGGATAGGCTCCATGCCGAGATTGCCCAAATTGTGGAGGAGACGGGAGTTTGCGTCAAAGCCATTTTGGAGACGGCCCAGCTCGATGAGGAGGAAAAAAAGCTGGCTGCGGAGATCTGCATGGATGCGGGAGCTGCCTTTTTGATGACCTCCACCGGCTGGATGGGAGGGGCAACCTTGGCGGATGTGCAACTGCTGACGCAGCTTAGCCGGGGCCGAGTGGGGGTGAAAGCTTCAGGCGGCATTCGCACTCTGGCTCAGGCGGAGGCAATGATTGCCGCAGGAGCCACCCGGATCGGCACCTCTTGGGGGTTGGAGCTAATGCAAGAGCTGCAGGCTAAGGAAGCTGGCAGAGCATGAGCGGGCGAACCTACCGGGTTACCGGCATCACTCTCAAGGGCATCCCCTTGGGGGAGTCGGATCGGGTCGTTACCATCCTAACTCGCGAGCAGGGGTTGGTGCGGGCAGTAGCCAAGGGATCCCGCAAGCCGTCTTCCAAGTGGGGAGGGCGACTGGAGCCCTTTGTCATTAACGACCTGCTGCTTGTCCGGGGGCGGTGGTCAGATCAAGCCAATGCCTCCCAGCGTCTGCAGCGCATTGTCCAGGCAGAAACCCTGCAGAGTTTTCCCCGTCTGGGCCGCAGCTTGGCCCACCTCACAGCCGCCCAGTACCTGGCAGAGGTGGCTTTGCTATTGGCCCTGCCAGATCAGGCTCAGGAAGAGCTGTTTGTGCTTTTGGTAGAACACTTGCAGCGCATCGAGCAGGCCCCTACACAAGAGGCAGTTCTGCCACTCCTTGTCCATGGGCTCTACCACCTTTTGGTGGTGGGGGGGGTTGCCCCCTCGCTACAAGCCTGTTGCTCCTGTGGGTGGGAGTTGGCGGACGAGGTCTTCTTCTGTCCCAACCTGGGCGGCCTGATCTGCGAGCCCTGTCAGAGAGCCCAGCAGCCCACCTCCCTTGCCCGGCTCTCCAGTGCCGTCCTGCAGGCCCTGGGATCCCTGCCCAACCCCACCTTGCCACCGCTGGCCGACAGAACGTTGCCTTTGACCGCTTGGCTAGGGGCAGAGCGCTTGCTGCGCCAAATTTTGGAGCAGCATGCCGAGCGAGAAATCCGGTCTGCTCGCCTGCTAGCTGGCTGTTACCGCTCTGAAAGACTTACACAACCCCGGACAAAAGCGGACTTTTGCTCCAGGTTGAGGCTTTCTTCCTGCTTCCACGACCCATAGCTAGTAGTAGAGCTCACCTCCACTACCCCGCTAGAGGGATCTCCACAGGAGTGACTTCCCCGCAAGCTACAGGTAGTTGCTCCTTGCCCTCAGAGGGCCCACAGGCTAAAGACGGAGTCAACTGTAGCCTAGGCAAAGTGCCTACCAGAAAAGATGTACTTGCAAGCCTACTAGCTCGGCTCATCCACGTCAAGGCAGAAGGTTCGTTGTGCCACAAAGTGGCGCTTGCGTCAGCAGGACGGAGTCTTGATTGTCCGGTGAATCAAGGACTAGAAGAGAGCCCTACTGCCGGCGCTGCAGTTGTCTTCCCCACTGCAAACGAGCAGGGATCCCCCCTTGCCCCAACCTTTTCTGAGGGCAATTCCAAAAGAATTGGCGGCCAGCTGAAGAAGTTGTGAAGACATGTATCAAGCTGAGCCGAATGGCGGCAGAATAGAGCTCTGGGGTGGATTAAGTAGCCGCCTCCAGATGATACATTAGGTTCCATGAGGTAAATTCTTAACAAGGGCTTCTCAGCTTTGGCCGCGGTCAGCCGCGAGGGTTTGCAGAGAAAGCAACAGCTAAAGGGAAGGGAAGCCGGTGTCTTTCCAACCTATTGCCAAACAGGCCTTCTGGGTTCCTTAGTGGGGGGTGTCCTGGGCTGCAGTTTCTGTTTCTAAGCATGGGTTTGGCAGCTTTCCGTGGGGAGGCCGAGTCTGCTTGTCCAGAAACATCCCTCAGCCACCTGCTCGCCGGTGGCAGGAGGTAGCCTTCATCCTAACTTTTCCAAGTCAAGTTATTAGAGGTGAAGTACAGGAGTTGCAGCACTGTGGAAGCCCAGCGTAAAGAACGAATTCTCGTGGTTGATGATGAGGCTAGCATCCGCCGCATTTTGGAAACTCGCCTCTCGATGATCGGCTACGAGGTGGTTACTGCAGCCGACGGCGAAGAGGCCCTGCAGGTCTTCCGCAAGCAGCATCCCGACCTGGTGGTGCTGGATGTCATGATGCCAAAGCTGGATGGCTATGGGGTCTGTCAAGAGTTGCGCAAAGAGTCCGACATCCCCATCATCATGCTCACGGCTCTGGGGGATGTGGCCGACCGCATTACTGGGTTGGAACTGGGGGCGGATGACTACGTGGTCAAGCCTTTTTCACCCAAGGAGCTGGAGGCCCGCATTCGCTCGGTGCTGCGGCGGGTGGCTCGGTCTAGCCATGAGGGGATCCCTAGCTCTGGGGTTATCCAGGTTGGGGATCTTTGCATTGATACCAACAAGCGCCAAGTTTACAAGCGGGGCGAGCGCATCCGCCTGACGGGAATGGAGTTTAGTTTGCTGGAGCTGTTGGTCAGCCGCTCGGGGGAGCCGTTTTCCCGCGCCCAGATCCTGCAAGAGGTATGGGGCTATACCCCAGAGCGCCATGTGGATACGCGGGTGGTGGATGTCCACATCTCGCGGCTGCGGGCTAAGTTGGAGGATGACCCAAGCAACCCTGAGCTTATCCTGACAGCCCGCGGTACTGGCTATCTGTTTCAGCGCATCGTGCCAAAGGGAGAAAAAGGAGAGGGCTAAGAAGGGATCCCCGTCAAGTGCTCCTGCAGGGCCCTTCGCATCTGCTGCAGCGGTTCAACCCAGTTGCCGCGGGCTTCTTGGCGAAATAGGCGCATTACGCCGGGGTACCAGGGGCTATCTTGTCGCTGCAGCAGCCAGCGCCAATCGGCTGCAAAGGGCAGTAGAACCCACACGGGCTTGCCCAGCGCCCCAGCTAGGTGGGCAACGGCGGTATCGACGCTAATCACCAGATCCAACTGGGCAACTGCCCTAGCAGTATCAACAAAATTCTGGAAACGGGATCCCAGCTCCACCACCTGGTGCTGCTTGAGGAGGGGTTCTACCTGGCTTAGATCTTCACCCACCTGCAGGCTAACCCACTGCACCTGGGGCAGATCAAGGT
Organism: Synechococcus sp. W65.1; assembly: GCF_047461615.1. Taxonomy (NCBI): domain Bacteria; kingdom Bacillati; phylum Cyanobacteriota; class Cyanophyceae; order Synechococcales; family Synechococcaceae; genus Synechococcus; species Synechococcus sp. W65.1. The sequence goes on from NZ_JANSHI010000003.1 coordinate 100,664, forward strand.
ACTCGAGAAAGAGGCTGAGGGGACAGCTTTTTAACCTCTGCACCCGGTTGAGGGCAAGATCGGCGCGGCGGCCACTGGCCCACACCAGCCCTACCTTTATCCCCTTCTGAGGAACCTCAGGCCATTCTTCTGGCCAGGCGGAGCTCTCCGGGGGACAGACCAGGTAGGGAAGACAGGCAGGGATCGTCTCCAGAGTGGTGCCCAAGCGGTGGGGCAGGCTGAGCAAGGGCAGGTGCCAGTCGAAGGGAGGCAGGGGATCCGTCTCGGAAATAATCTGAACCTGAGGAAAGGAGGCCCGCAGCAGCTCGACTAGAGATGGCGGGCAGCGAAAGTAGAGGGAGGCCTGCGGATGGGCTGCAGCCAAAAGTGGCAGGTAGCGCACAAACTGGATGGTGTCCCCCAAACCTTGTTCGGCGTAGATGAGCAGAGTCTGCTGGCCCAAGGGGGATCCCGTCCACAGAGGCTGGGGAAAGCGGGGGTAGGCCGCCCCCTGGCGCTGCAGCCGCCATTCGTACTCCCGCCACCCCTCCTTGTAGCGGCCTAGGGTGAGCAGGGCAGTGGCCAGGTTGTAGTGGATCTCCGGCGAATCAGGGGCCAGTTGCAAGCCCCGCCGATAGGACTCAAGGGCGGCCTCGAGGCAGTTTTGCTCTTGCAGGACCGTGCCCAAGTTGTTGTGGGGCTGAGCATCCTTGGGCAGCAGCGGGATGGCCTGTTGCAGGCAGTCGGCTGCTTCCTCCAGACGATCCTGCAGGTGGAGGCAGTGGGCGAGGTTGACGAGGATCCGCCCCTCCTGGGGCAGCAGGGCAAGGGCTTGGCGAAACCAGCCTTCAGCTTCCTCAAGCTGGTTCTCGAACATCAGCGCATTGCCTAAGGCGGCTAGAGCATAGGGCTGGGGAGGATGCGCTGCCGCAGCCTGGCGCAGGACTGCAATTGCCCGCTGCCGCTGCCCCAAGGCCAGCCAACAACTGCCCAGCCGGAATAGCAGTTGCCCATTGCCGGGAGCAAAGGCCAATCCCTCCTGATAGGCGCGCGCTGCCTCCGCCGGGTTGCCCAGCAGCATCCAAGCATCGCCCAGCTCCTGCCAGGCAGGCACCCAGTCCTTCTGCAGGTGCACAGCCAACTGTAGGGGGGTCAAGGCTTGACGGGGATCTCCCATTTGCAGATAGAGGGATCCCAGCAGCGCTTGGGCAGCAGCCAGGTGCGGATGGGCGCGGGTAAGCTGTCGACAAAGGCGCAGCGCCGCCCCCAGATCCCCTGCTTGTCGGTGGCGCTCGACCAAAGCCAGAGCCGCCTCTGGGGAGGGGAAAGAGGGCAGGCTGGCTCCTTGTCCTGAGTTCTGAGGCCCAGCCACCTGCCGCTTGCCTTTCCCTCGACCAAAGCCCTGTGGCACGGTTTGACCTACCGGGGTTAACAGGACGTTCCCAATAGCCCTAAGTTGGGATTCCGACAGCCTTAGCCTAGTTGCGGCGAAAGAGGCTGTCTAGGTAGATGCGCGCAGCGCGCCGATCGGCATCTCCGCTTTGGAGCAAGAACAGCGAGAGGGCTGCTGTTACAACCCGATCTTGATCCCAGTCGGGATGACGAGAGAGGTAGTTTTTGAGGGTCTCGTGGAGCTCCTTGGGAATTTCGCTCGAAATGCTGACGGTAGGAGAATCCATAGCTCAACCACCTACCTAAAGTCAACACTCAAACAGTCGCAGCAAAAAGAGGCTCTACCCTGGGCCACAGCTAAGCCGGCCTAGGAAGGAATTGAACAAGCTAAGCCAGTCCTCTAACTTGGGTACCTCAAAGACCGCACGGGCTCCTCAAGAAACGGGGTAAAAGGGCTTGCCCATTGGCCGCCTGCAAGCGGCTGGGGAGGTCCTAGCCGCCCCCTGGTCTCTCTAGGCATCCGAGGAGAGCTGCCGGGGAAGCCTCCTCCTCACCTCGGGTGGGGCTATTCTGCCCTCTGCCCTAGGGGGGATGTCAATCCTAGGCGGGAGTATCCAACAGAACCAGAGCTCTCCCGTGGCCTTGATGGGATCGGAAAAAGCGGCGCGATCCCGTTACGTTTCTCAAGGTGTAATCGCGTGAACCTTAGCAAGGGCAACTTTTCCACAGAACCCTTCGAGGCGGCTTCTAGAGCGAAAGACGTTGTGGAAAACAACCCGCCTGCCTGTGGAAAGTCTGGGGAAAACCTGTGGATTTTCGGGAAATCTCAATGTGTCCAAAAAAATTTTCTCGACTGCTCCCTCAGCTCCACTCAACTCGATAGTGCAAAAACAGCTCTTGGGAACCGCGGCGGCACTCAAGCAACTCCAGGCGGGGCGGGGATCCCTGCAGTTGCCAGCCCTCGATGCTAGCCGGGGCATCAGCGTAGCCACTCAGCAGCACTGGCGCCAGCGTCACCCACAGCTCATCCAAGGCTTGCGCCTGCAAAAACGCCCCCAAGAGCCGCCCCCCGCCCAGGAGGCCCACCCGTTCGATCCCCCGCTGCCGCAGGCGGGCTAGGCGAGCGGTCAAATCCCAATCCGCGGCCACCCAGATCTCGGCAAAACCGGGCCGTCCCTGCCACTGGCGGGAGCCCGCCGGCGTCGTCCACAGCCAGCGAGTGAGGGGCTGGCGAAAAAACGGCAACTCTTCCGGAATCTCGCCGCTGCCGGAACAGATGATCGTCAGGGGCTGAGGGGGGAGACCCTGTGCAATTCGGCGTTGGATGAGCTCCGGATCCCGCAGGCGGAGAGCGGTGCCGTAGGCCCGCAGCGTGGCTGCCCCCATGATTAAAGCCTGTTGCCGAGCAGCTTGGGTTTCCAGGTGCCGATAGTCTTCAGGGCTAGGGAAATGGGGCCTTTGCTCGCGGTGGGCGGCGAGCTTGCCATCCAGACTTTGGGCCAAGATGGCCACCAGGTGGGGACGAGGGGCTTTCAAAGGCAGATCTTTGGCAATCGACCAGGATAGACTCAGGAGTATTGACCGGCCTATGCCCTGGCTCCAGGGTTATATGCTAGGAACGCTCCAGTCCTCCACTATCCGCATCGCTGTCGAGGCCAGCTCCTCGACTCTGCAGCGCTGTCTAACGGAGGTGGAACTTCTGCAGCAGTGGATTTGGCCGCAGCAACTGCAGGGATCCCTTCCCCCCAAGCTAGAGCAAGGCAGCACCTTTGCCGCCCAGTGGGGCCCTATCTCCATCCTGCACCAGGTGGAAATCCTGCTGCCCCAACGGCTGCGGCTGGTGATGTGGGGTGGTGCCGATGGCTACTGCGACTGGCGGTGGGGGAACGGCTGGGTGCAGTTGCGGGTAGAGGCCGTCTCACTTCTGCCCTTGGGCTTAGGCCAACTGCTAATGCTGCGGCAGCTGCAACAGTTTGCCCAAAGTCAAGAACGACGGCCCTCTTAGGGCTTGATGTGCTGCCAGAATCCGCGTGATATTTAGCGCTTCCGCAAGAGCCCTAGCTGCAAACTGGTGCGGGAATCCGCAGGCAGGCGCAGGCTGACCATAGCTACAAAACTGGCTAAAAATAGCTAGTAGTAGTAATCACAAGCGGGCGGCTTTCACAGCTTGGCTTGAGTGGTCAAGAGGCCGCTGCCGGAAGCTGGGTCATTAGTTCCAAGCACCTAGAGGTTGTCTCACTCCTGAGCTGCCATGACCGCAATCACGGAAACTCCAACCCGTACCATGCAGCAGTTGTCTTCGGTTACAACACGGGTTCGCAAACCCTACCCCAACTTCAAAGTGATCGTCCTAGACGACGACATCAACACCTTCCAGCACGTTACCGAATGCTTGCTCAAGTACATCCCCGGCATGACTTTGCCCTTGGCGCGGCAACTGACAATGCAGGTGGACAGGGAAGGGCAGGCCGTTGTCTGGGTCGGTCCGCAGGAGCAAGCGGAGCTCTACCATCAGCAGTTGCTGCGGGAGGGTCTGACGATGGCTCCGCTGGAGCCGGCCTGAAGCAGCAGGTGCTCGTAGCTGCGCTCAACGGCAGCCAATAGCTCTGCCTGACCCCAGCTAGCATACAGGCTACTGGCAATCGCTAGGCCGCCAGCCCCCACCCCCTCTTTGACATAGCCTCGCTCATAGGCTTGAAGAGAGGAGTAGCGACTCTGGGCAAAGCTTAGTTGGGTGGCCAAGAGGCAGACATTGCCCAACAGCTCCGCCAGAGCCACGGTGTTGCCAGAGGGATCCTCCGCCACCCAGCGGGTGGTGCCTACCACCACGTTTTCAGGGAGCCAGGGGATCCCTTCCTCTTCTCCCCAGCGCCGCATTAGGGCCAGCACTGCCAGCATTTGCGTTCCTCCCGCCAGCAGCACCGGCCCCCGCTGGGCGGCTGCCATGGCTAGCCCGGCGATGAAGGGTTGCACAGGATCCCCCACGGCAGCCACTACCTCTGGCGCAGGGGCAGTGGGGGAGAGATTGGCTAGACCCCGCTGGGCCAAGGCCAGCTTTTGGGCGTGGTTACAAACTGGATGGCTGCTGTTGACCATGCCGTTTGCCTGCCAGCCCAGCCCTAGCAGCACCGCCAGCGCTGTTGCAGTACCGCCGGCCACGCACTCTCCGACGACGCAGTAGCTGGCTTCCAGTTGGGATCCCCGCTCATACCCCTCCTGCCACAGGGATCTCACCTGCTCCGAGGACAAAGCCTGGCCGGTGCTCAGACAGCGGGCTGGCCCTCCCGAAGGCACCTTCTCTGCACCTGGCAAAGGCTCTAGCAGACCACAGTCGAACACGCGGCAGGGGATCCCTAGCTCGCTCAAGACAGCGCGGCTGATGACCACTGGCGAAGGATAGCCCTCGGGCGAGGTGGGCAAGCGGCAAGAACGGCCAGTCAGCAGCACCTCCCCATCAGCCAGGGCGGTGTAGCGCCGCAGAGAGGGCGTGGCGCCAGCAGCAGAGATGCCTGGAATAAGGGCTGTTTCCGTAAACCCCAGGCAGGCCAAAAACAGAGGTCGGGATCCCTGTACCCGTTGGCACCACTGCTGGGCCAAAGCCGGCTGAGTGTAAGCCTTAACACAGGGAAGGAGGAGCATAGCCAATAATTACCTACAGGACGGGATCCCGCACTGGCCAGAAGATAGCAACGCCTGCATTCCCCAAGGCAATCGGATAGGATAGGTATATCGAATGTCGTTTGTTGGGGGCAAGGGGAAAGCCATGGGCTTCTTCGACTCGGAGATTGTTCAGGAAGAAGCTAAGCAACTGTTTCGGGATTTCCAAAACCTGATGCGACTTGGCGAGCGCTACGGTCAATTTGACCGGGAAGGCAAAAAAATCTTTATCCAGCACATGGAAGAGTTGCTGGAGCGCCAGCGCATTTTCATGAAGCGGCTGGAGCTTTCCGACGATTTTATGGCCCAACTGACCATTAAGCAATTGCAAACCCAACTGGGGGGGTTAGGGCTCTCTCTTAGCCAAATGTTTGACCAAATGCACCAAACCCTGGAGCGCATGAAAGCTGAAGCCGACGCTGAGCGCTGACTCTCCCAGTAACCCCCAAGGGAAAAGGCTCATGTCCTCCTCCCGCCAGACCCGCAACCGCAAATTGATCCTGGAGGTGTTGGAGCAAAGCGAGCGGCCCCTCTCGGCCCAAGAGATTTTCCTGAAGCTGCGCAATGCCAACCACACGGTGGGCTTGGCCACTGTCTATCGGGTCTTGGAGGCGCTGCGCAACGAGGGCAAGCTGCAGGCCGTCCACTTGGGGGATCAGCAAACCTACTACCAGCTTCTGCCCAGCAACGGCCACAGTCGCCATCACCTGATCTGCACCGAATGTCGGCGGGTGGTGCCTCTGCCAGATTGTCCCGTGGGGGATCTGGAGGAGCAGCTTGCTAGCCGTTACCAATTTGTTATCGAGTACCATGTGCTTGACTTCTACGGCATCTGCGCCGAATGCCGTGGAGGGAGCAGGCCCAACCCCGATTGCTAGTCATCTTCTTGCCTTGAGGCCAAGCCACAATGATGAGCTATCTCTGGACGGTGTTGATTGGGTTGGCAGGCGCCTTGATTGCAGTCAAGCTGAGGCTGCCAGCAGGAGCTCTAGTAGGCTCGATGGTGGCAGTCGGCTTGGTCAATGTCTGGGGGGCCATCCCAATTCCCACTCCTCCACCTGGAATCCGCTTTGTCCTGCAGGTGATACTGGGTATTCTCTTGGGCAGTAAGCTTACCGCCGAGACATTGCTCGCCCTCAAGGATCTGTGGCGGCCAGCCCTAGTGTGTACCGTGATTGCGGTGAGCACCGGCGTTCTATCGGGGTTTTTGATCTCCCGCTGGTTGGGGATCGAGCGCCTTACTGCCATCTTGGGCACGGCCCCAGGGGGTATCTCTGATATGAGCTTAATTGCCCTGGACATGGGGGCCCAGGCCAGCACGGTGGTAGTTATGCACCTAGCTCGTCTAATTAGCGTCATCGTGGTCGTCCCCTGGGTGGTGCGGCTGCTGATTCAGCCAGGTACGAGCTAGGAAAGTCCTCGGAGGGGAGAGGGGGAGTGGGCTAGACTAGGGGTCGATACAGAACTTCACAACCGCACCGCCATCTTGGAACTTTTTCCCCCTCTCTCCATCGACCATGCCTCTGGGGCAGTATCCCCTTGGCCCTCGGCTGGCTCTGCCAAGGAGACTTTCCTAGGCAACATGGGTCAAGCCGAGTGGTGGCCGCTGCGGTTGCAGTGGCAGGGAGAGGCTGACCCCCTTCAGCCGGAGCTGCTAGGGGTGGATCCCTTGTTGCGGGTGTTGCTGCTGGGGGATGGCTTGACCACTCGCAATCTGGCCACTCTGACCCTGGAACCAATTCAGGCCCATCTGTTAGATACGGCCCAGGTCGAGCTACTGGCCGAGCAAAGCGCTGTCCCCAAGTCCATGCCACAACTGGCTAAGGATCTGGCGCGGCTGGGATCTCCCTTGATGCGGCGGCGGGTTTGGCTGGGCGGAGCGGCCTCGCAACAGCCCTTGCTCTATGCCACCTCTTGGTGGAACGCGGAACATCTGGCTCAATACTTGCCCCATCCCGATTTGCCCATCGGCCAGAATCTAATCCAAGAAAAACTGGAGACCTTTCGCGAGGTGCGTCGCCTCTACTACGGCGAAGCCGAGCCCATTGCCCGGCTGCTCAACTGTCCTGGCCCTTTCTGGGCTAGGCATTATCTTTTGCTGCACCGAGGCCAACCTTTGACGGTTATTTACGAAGTTTTCTCCTCGCGCCTAGGGGCCAAGTTTTTGACTGGCTAGGGCAAATCCAA
>NZ_JANSHI010000003.1:107978-148081 GCF_047461615.1 Synechococcus sp. W65.1
CAACCTTTGACGGTTATTTACGAAGTTTTCTCCTCGCGCCTAGGGGCCAAGTTTTTGACTGGCTAGGGCAAATCCAAAACGCACGGCTGCCCTTGGTGCCGTTAGCCTGCTGCAGGTGGGTTTGGGTGAGCGGCTACTATGGAGCTGAGCAAAAAAGGGGCCCCAGAAGCAAAGGAGTATGGCTTCAGAGCTTCCCGTTTTGCGCCAGCGGTATCAGCTGGAGCGGCGGCTGAGCAAGCGCAGCGGCAGACACACCTACCTGGCACGGGATCTCCTCACCTCAGAGCCAGTTGTGATCAAGCTGCTCCTGTTTGGGCCGGATTTCAACTGGGACAATCTGAAGCTGTTTGAGCGGGAAGCCCAAGTCCTACAGACCCTCTCCCACCCAGCCATTCCCCGGTACCGCGATTGCTTTGAGATTGCTCTGAAAGGGGGGCGCGGCCTGGCGCTGGTGCAAAGCTACATCGAGGCTCCCTCCCTGCAGGAGTGGATGGAGCGAGGGCGGCGTTTTGCTGAGCCGGAGGTGCGCGACTTGGCGCAGAAGCTGCTACGCATCCTCATCTACCTCCACGAACTCCATCCGCCGGTCATCCACCGGGATCTCAAGCCCAGCAACATTCTGTTGGCAGCCGACGGGCAGGTGTACCTGGTGGATTTTGGCTCTGTGCAGGCTGCTGCCCCACGGGAGCAGGGATCCTACACTGTGGTGGGAAGCTACGGCTACATGCCCCTGGAGCAATTTGGCGGCAGAACTGTGCCCGCCTCCGATCTCTACAGCCTGGGCGCCACGCTGATTCACCTGCTCACGGGCCAGCATCCGGCGGACTTGCCCCAGGAGGGATCCCGAATTGGGTTTGAGCAAGCGGTGCAACTGAGTCCACCTTTTCGCGACTGGCTGCGGTGGTTGACGGAGCCTCTGGTGGCGAATCGTCCCGCTTCCGCCCGGCAGGCCCTGGAGGCGCTGGAGCATTTGGATCGTCGTCCCGCCTTGATTCCCTCAGACGCAGCAGCAGTCCCTCCTCGACAGCCAGCAGGCAGCCGGATTCAACTGCACAAGTCCGAACAGACCTTTCAGGTGGTGATCCCGGCCCGGCAAACCGGTGTTTTGGCGTTGCTGCCTTTCGCCATCGCTTGGAACTCCGTCATCACCTTTTTCACGATCATATCGGTTGTGCCTGCGCCTTTTCCGGTCAATCTGGTGGTTGGCCTGTTCACCCTGCCCTTCTGGAGGGTGGGGTTGGGGATGGCGGGCGGGATCCTCTACGGTCTATTCGGCAAAGTCCACCTACGGATCGACACAGAATACATTCGCCTGGCTCACGAGGTGTTTGGCCTGAGGTTTCGCAATGTTCCCCCCAGTCGGCGATGGGATATTGACCGGCTAGAGCTGATCCCACGCCGTATCCGACGGGATTCCGATGGGAATCGGGTGGAGGTAAGCCCACAGTTGAACATCTGGGCAGGCATCCGCAAGTACGAGCTAAGAGATCTGCAGGAGCCGGAGTTGGAGTGGCTGGCCGCGGAGCTGAGCCGTTGGCTGAAGATCCCGGTTGAACGGCAGAAGGTGTAGTTGTCAATCCAAATAGGCGCTCAACTCCTGCTCCAATGTAGGCAGTTGCACCTCTCCCTGCTCCAGCTCTTCCAAATCTTCCAGTTGTTTGCGCAGGCGGGCAATCCGCTCTTGCAGGCACTCCTTGATGCCTTTGGCCCCCAGACTAAGGCAACTGCGGCAGATCTCGCCATAGATTTGGCCGCGGTCGTTGTAGACTACCGCCAGCAGCACCTGCTGCCCCTTCCTCTGGATAGGGGTGACCCATCCGCCGCAGATAATGCAGGGCACGCGGCCATTGCCCGCGTAAATGCTGCGTTCCCAAACAATTTTCACGCTCGGCCTCGCTAGACTTTTGCCCACCAGGATAAAAACTGCAAGGGATCTCTTGTCAGCCTGGATCCCTCCCTCTCTCCCTCAAGGAGAGCAGTTGGGGATGACGGCAAGATCGCTGGTGTCTAGGCGTTGGGTTGGGCCGGCTGGCTAGGCTGGGAGCGATCGATGGTGCGGTAGGTGAGGCTGGCTGCTACCTCTAGGGCTTTGGCAGCGTCGCGGAAGTAAAACCCCAGCTCCTCATCTTTCTCAGTGCGGTTGGGCTTATTGAGCTTGGCCTTGAACTGCACATTGCAATACATGGCCAACCCCACCAAAACCTCGGACAAACCATGCTGGTTGATCAACCGTTCCAGATCCGTAAGCAGGCTTTTGATCAGGGCATTGGCTACCGGTTCTGGCAAACTGTCCAGGTCGTGCATTGGGTTTCCTCAGCAAACGAGATAGTAGTGGGATCCCGGTCCCTTACTCCTGATCTTCCCGCATCTTTTGGGGAATGCTCAACGCTGTTGCTAGCGCTTTGGCGTTTTCACTGAGGGCAAGGATTCCTGCAGGCGCTCCGCGCTGCCAGCAACAGTTCTGGGCCGAAGCCCAAGTACTCTTTTGAGTTGGCAGAGGCCATTTGTTATGATGGCAGAAACCGTCCCGAAGAAGGGGGCTGGAAATCCGGTCTTTGGTCATGGAGACCCGTGCCGTTGGTCAAGCGTTCTCGGGAGGGCAGCATTGGACAATAGCAGTATCTTACGTCAGCTCTTGCTCGTGGGCGTTGGCACCACTACGCTGCTAGCGGAGCAGTTGAAGAAGGCTGCCGATGAGCTGGTGCAAAAGGGGCAGCTTAGCTCAGAAGAGGCCTCTAACCTCCTCAACAACCTGCTCAACCAGGTGAAATCTGAACAGAGCAACCTGGAATCCTACGTGCAGCGGCAGGTGCGCAACGTTTTGCAGGACTTAGGTGTGCCTTGCCAGTCGGAAATGGACGAGCTGCGCGGGCGGTTGGATCGCCTGGAGCGACAAGTGCGCAACTTGGAGAACCAGCTCTACCGCCGCTTCTGACCGTTAGCCAGTCTCTAAGCTGAGGCTGAAGTTCTCGCAAGAGTTTGCATGGCAAGCGAAGTTTTAAGCATCACAGGCCGAGGGATCCCGCTGGTGGGCAATGACATTGACACCGACCGGATCATCCCGGCCCGCTTCCTCAAATGCGTCACCTTTGATGGCTTGGGCCAGCACGTGTTTGCTGACGACCGCGCCCAAGCGGCTGGCCAGCACCCCTTTGACCTGCCTCAGTACCAGGGTGCGGAGATTTTACTGGTCAACGCCAACTTTGGCTGTGGCTCCAGTCGAGAGCATGCCCCCCAAGCCCTGGCCAAGTGGGGGATTCGAGCCCTCATTGGCGAAAGCTTTGCCGAGATCTTTTTCGGCAACTGCCTGACTCTAGGGATCCCCTGTGTCACAGCGCCTGCGAGCGTGATTCAAACTCTCCAAGAGGCAGTGGCCAGAAACCCAGAGCTCCTGTTAACACTGGATCTCCTCAACAAACAGGTGCGCTGGGAAGACAACGCCGCCGCCGTCGAGATCCCGCAGGGGGCTTGGCAGATGCTGGTGCAGGGCACTTGGGATGCCACGGCGCAGTTGCTAGCTGCCCGCAACCGCATTCAGGAGGTAGCTGCCTCTTTGCCTTACCTGCGATGGCAGCGAGGAGCCCGCTGAGCAGGTCGCTTTCCCCTGCTACCCACCAGTGGCTGGGCAGCGCTGACCCAAAGTTTCTGGATCTGGCAAGGCGGGAAATCGTGGCTGCGGATCCAGAGGCCGTCGTCCAGCTCCTTCCCGAGGCCACGGGGTTGATGTGGGTGTGCAGCCGGCGTTCCTTTGCCGACCTTGCCCAGAGCTGGCAGGCCAACCCACCTATTTTTTTGCGCCACATCTGTCCCATCCAGCGGGAGCTTTGGCTGGACGAGGGATCCCTGGCAGGACTCCGCCTAGATGAAGAGCTGCTGGCCGCCATCAACCCGGCCCTCAGCTTTTCCGTACAGACGCGCCTATTTGGCAAGCTCAACTTCAAGCCCTTTCAGATCAACGAAGCCCTGGCAGCCCAGGTAGTGGCGGCAGTGGGATCGCCGCTGCAGGTCAGGGATCCCCAACAGGTGATCTCGGTGGTGATCCTGGCTAACTCGACAGGGATCCGAGTTTGGCTAGGCTTGTCGCTGGCTGAGCAAAACCTCTCCAACTGGGCGGGCGGCATCCATCGCTTCCGCCGCGATCCCGGTCAGATTAGCCGCTCTGAGTTCAAGTTGCTGGAAGCCATCCAGGTGTTCCACATCCCTTTGCAGCCAGGAGGGCGGGCTTTAGATCTGGGGGCAGCACCAGGGGGATGGTCGCGTATCCTGCGCCTCTACGGGCAGGAGGTAACAGCGGTGGATCCGGCGGCATTGGACGAGCGTCTCCACTCCGATGCCGGCATTTGTTACCATCGCCTCAGCGCTCAAGCCTACCTGGCCCGCTGTAGGGAGCGGTTTCACCTCATCCTCAACGACATGCGCCTGGATGGCCGCACCTCTGCCCACCTGATGACAGCCTTTGCCCCTCATCTGGAGCCAGAGGGGGCAGCCCTGATGACCTTAAAACTTCCCTCCCGCCGCCGCCTGCGGGTGCTGCAGCAAACGCTCGATATCCTAAGCAGTACCTTTGCCGTGGTGAGGGCACGCCACCTGTTCCATAACCGCAGCGAAGTCACCCTCTACTTGCGAAAGGGAGCTCAATCGGCGGTTTCCACTACCTGAATTTCCCGGTGCAGCACCTTCTCGCGGATGGACTCTAGCAAGTGCAGCTCCTCGGGGGAGATTTTGCCATCGGAGCGGATAGCGCTGACGATTTGATCCAACTCAGTGCGGGTTAACTTCTTATCTTCTAGGGCCTGCTCTACTAGGGCCTGCAGTTGTGCAAACTCCATGGAATTGCTGCTCCTCTTGAGCGGCTCTCCTCACCCCCTCTACCCTATCCCCGTCAGCTCTGATCCCCGGCAAGCGCAAGATTCTCTTCAGGTATCCTAAAGAGAAGATGAAACCGCAGGAGAGGAAGACCCTATGGCTGGCCCGGATCCCCAAAGCTTTGAGCACGACTGCGCCACACTGTGCCGGGATGGATGTGTCCTGGGCGAGGCCTGCCCCCACCGAGAGGCAGCCCGTCGAGCGGTGGACTTCATCATGAATACAGACTGGGAGACGCTCATGCGGCTTGCCGAGTCCAGGAACCTGCCCAAGACTCCTCCCCAGGAAGATCCCTTGCAGTTTTTGGAGAACTACCGCCTAGGCGGCTAGTCCCTGCCCAGCCTCCAGGTGCCGCGGCTCATAATAAACGTAGTGGGATCCTTGGGCTCTATGGTATGGCCTTGGCTTGCCTTTGGCTTGCTTCTGGTTGCCTCTGAGCTGTTTTTGCCGGGACTGGTGGCTGGTCCAACGGGTGTGGCGGCGCTGGGGGCTGCTCTTTTGGCTTATTGGGGGCTGCCGGCTTGGGCCCAGTTCTTGGCCTGGGTGCTGCTCTCGATTGCGCTGATCCTCCTCAGCCAACGCCTGGTACCTAAGGGCCCGGCCCAGTTGGAGGATATCCTGAAAGAATCGCGGGAAGCGCGGGCAGTTACAGCCATTCCGCCAGGGAAGCAGGGGCGAGTCTCCTATCTTGGCTCCACCTGGAACGCCAAATGCAGTATTCCTGACGTGGAGATCCAACCCGGCCAGGAGGTATACGTGGTCGATCGCAAGGGCAATACCCTCATTGTGATGCCAAACCAGCTGCTTGAATCTTGAGGCTTGGAGCTCTCTGGCATTTAGGGCTCCTCGTAAATCCAGCTTTGGGCAGCAGGGATCCAGTTCACCAGCTCGGAATCTCGGAACCAGAGGGCAATCTCCCGCTGGGCGGTTTCCGGGCCATCAGATCCATGGACAAGGTTGCGGCCAATGTCAATACCAAAGTCGCCGCGGATGGTGCCTGGCTCGGCTTCTAGGGGATTGGTTTTGCCGATCAGCTTACGAGCAGCAGCAATCACCCCTTTGCCCTGCCAAACCATAGCCACCACCGGCCCCGAGGTAATAAACTTGACCAAACTGGGGAAGAAGGGGCGCTCCCTGTGTTCAGCATAGTGGGCTTCTGCCAGCTCTTGGCTTACCTGCACCAGCTTCAGGCCTACCAATTGGTAGCCCCGACTTTCCAGGCGCTGGATGATGGTGCCCACTAGACCCCGCTGCACGCCGTCCGGCTTGATGGCGATAAAGGTGCGCTCCATGGGATCTCCCCTTGTTGTTACCTATCTTCACCGTTATCCTTGTACCGGATCGGGGATCCCGAGCGCAAGGGAGCAAAATTAGCGCTTTTTACGCGCCCACCACTGCCAAGATCAGGAAGGCAGCCCCCACCACTGTAATCGCCCAGCCGGCCCAGCGAGTTAAGCCAGGGATCCGCAACCCCCAGCGTTCTGCTGCCCAAAGGGCCAGGAGAGCTACCCCATACTGGACGGTGCTCAACCCCAGTAGATATCCCACCCAAGGCATGGGTTGGGCGCCGATAATGGTTTCGGCGTAGGCATAGCCATGGAATAGCCCCGCCAGGGATCCCCCTATTAGCAAGAGCCAACTTGGGATCTGCCGCGGTTGCACCAGCAGCAAGCCGAAGAGAACCACGGAAGAGGCAATGGCCAGCTCCGTCAGTCCCAGGGGGTCCCAGCCGGCCAGGTGGATCCCAGTGCCCACCAGACCTGCCAACACAAAGCCCAAAGGGATCCCGTAGCGCCAGGGCTGCCCCGCCGCCACAAGACCGATGACCACGACGAAGGCCAGGTGATCCAAGCCAATGACAGGGTGAGCCAGCCCGGAGAGAAATCCCTCCCAGGCCGTTGCAGGCAGTTTCCCTCCCAGGGCGTGGTGGGCAAAAGCCGGCGAAAAAAACCCCGTAACTGCCAGTGCACCCCCAGCAGCGGCAAAGCTGGGGATCCCTTCCTTCCGCCACCGCCCAAGCGGCGATGGGACTTGCTGCCACAGCCAGGACATGCTTTTGGACCTCCCTGAGTTCTCTCAATAGCTGCCCAGACCTCCCAGTCTAGGAGCGCTCTCTGTACCCCTGCAGGTTCTCCGGCTCAAATTGGCGCAAGATCCGCGTGGCCTCGCGGAGGCGGGTTTCATTCTCTTCCTCCACAATGAGTACGTACTTACCCGCATTGAGGCGGTTGCGGTAGGCCAAGGCATCGCCGGAGCCACTGGTCAGGCCCACCCCGCCCCCCACAAAAAAGCTGCCCATGGCCCCGCCCAGGGCACCCAACAGGCCGCCGATCAGGTGGTTGCCTATAGGTCCCGCCCAGGCAAAGGTATCCAAACCACTCAAAACGCTAAACCCCACCCCCGCCAAAAAGCCAAAGGGCACTAGCCAAATGGCCAGGCGCTGCATCTGGCGGCGCGCGGCTTGGGCCGGGTCGATTAGCCCAAACTCTTCCACAGTTTTGTAGCCCCGCCCCAGTAGGTGCAATCGCTCCAGGGGGAAACCGGCCTGTTCCAGGGCGCTGTAGGCCGCCTCGGCAGCCAGGCGATCCGGCAGTACCGCAATTAGGTAGCTCATAGGTTAAAGGGTCGGTGCCCGTCATCAGCCAATTCCATTGTCTACAGAGTTTAGGGAGGGATCCCTGTGAGCCTCTACCAGCGCTTCTATGAAGTCGTGCGGCGGATCCCGCCGGGGCGTGTAGCTACCTATGGGCAGGTGGCGCGGCTTGCCGGCTGTCCTGGCTATGCCCGACAGGTGGGCTATGCCCTGTTTCGCCTGCAAGGTCAAGAGACCGACATCCCCTGGCATCGGGTAATCAACGCCCAAGGGCGCATTTCCTACTCCCCCTTTCGCCTTGGCTACGACGACTTGCAAAAAGTCCTACTCCAAGCTGAAGGGATCCCCTTTGACGCCGAAGGTCGGGTGGATCTGCAGCAGTTTGGCTGGGATCCCCGGGAAGCTTAACCTGCGCTTGACCTAACCTTAAACAGGTCATACCGAAATCTCCTGTCCAGCCTTGGTAACGTGAAGGCGGATGCGTCTTGAGTGGTCATGAAACCAGCTGGTCGTGCTCGAGGGGCTGCCCCTGCTGAGGGAGGGCTTCCAGCTTGGCTGAACGCTCTGGCCAAGTTCCTGCGGGTTGGGCTGTGCTGCTTGCTGCTGAGCCTGGCCAGCGCCTGCGGTACCACCGACAGTAGCTCAGTTCCTCCAGCCGGCGGCGGGGCAGGGTTTATCGCCTCAGATCCCAACGTTAGGCTCTCCTCTCAGCCGCCCGCTTTTACCCTGCAAATCCTACATGCCAGCGACTTGGAAGCCTCGATCGCTGCCGTACAAGATGCGCCGCGCTTCTCGGCGGTGGTGAACGCTCTGCGCCCCCAATTCCCAAATACGGTGGTGCTCTCCAGCGGCGACAACTACATTCCCAGCCCCTTCTACAACGCCAGCGCGGATCCCTCGCTGCGGGGCCGGTATGACCGCACCCCTGGCAAAGCCGACATGGAAATCCTCAACGCTATCGGTTTTGAGGCGGCTGCCTTTGGCAACCACGAGTTTGACCAAGGCACGCGCCAAATTCGCGACTTGATCCGACCCGACACCAGCCGCGGCTACGCAGGTGCCCGCTTTCCCTATTTGAGCGCCAACCTCAGCTTCAGCGGCACTGGTGAGTTGGCCAGCTCTGACTTTGCTGCCGATGGCCAAGAGGCCAGCTCCATCCGCGGCAAGATCGTCAAGACAGCAGTGATTACCGTGGGAGGAGAGCGAATCGGCCTGTTGGGAGCCACGACCACGCGCCTAGCTGCTATTTCTAGCCCTGGTCCTGAGGTGAGGGTGGAAGGCAGGGTGGACGACACCGACCAGGTCAATGCTGCCCTCATCCAAAACTTCGTTAACCAACTCACTGCGCAGGGCATCAATAAGATCATCCTCCTAGCCCACCTGCAGCAACTCCAGAATGAGGTGACCCTGGCCACCCAGCTGCGGGATGTCGATGTCATCATTGCGGGTGGCTCCCACCGCGTCCTTGCCAAGCCCACTGACCGCCTGCGCCCCGAGGATGTGCGCACGGGCGACTACCCCATTTTGCGCACCTCGGCTAGCGGTCAGCCGGTGGCAGTGGTGAACACCGGCGCCAACTACCGTTACGTGGGCCGCTTGGTGGTTAGCTTCGACGCCAACGGGGTGATTGCCCGCATCGATCCGGTGAGCGGCGCCTACGCCACCGATGACCAAGGGGTGGCAGCCGTGCGCGGCACTCCCAATCCCGAGGTGGTGCGGATTGCCAACGAGATCGGCAGCATCATCCGCGCCAAGGATGGCCGTACCTTTGGCTCTACCACCCAATTCCTCAACGGCCTGCGGGCCGAGGTGCGCACTGAGGAAACCAACTTGGGCAACCTCACGGCCGATGCCAACTTGGCCTACGCCAGAACTGTTGACCCCACCACCGTCATCTCCCTCAAAAACGGCGGCGGCATTCGCGCTCCCATTGGAGCTACCACCGGCGGCGGCGGCGGCGAGCCAGTACGGCGGATCCCTCCGGTGGCCAACCCTGAGGCTGGCAAGCAGGCGGGCCAAATTTCGCAATTGGATATTGAAACTGCTCTTGCTTTCAACAACGGCCTGTCCTTGGTGACTGTCACCGCCGAGGAGCTCAAGCAGATAGTAGAACATGGGGTGGCCCAAACCCAGCCGGGAGCTACACCGGGCCGCTTCCCGCAGATTGGCGGCTTTGCCTTCAGCTTCGATCCCTCGCGGCCACCGGGATCCCGCGTCATCTCCCTGCGGGTGGATACGCCCAGGGGCCCGGATGTGGTGGTGCGCAACGGCCAGTTGCAGGGTGATCCCCGCCGTACCTTCCGCATGGTGACGCTGGACTTCTTGGCCAACGGTGGGGATGACTATCCCTTCCCGCGCCTGTCCAACCCCAACCGGGTGAACTTGGCCCCCGGCTCCGGCCTCACCTTCGATACCCCTGGCAGCGAGCAGGACGCTCTGGCTCGGTACTTGCGGCAGATCGGCGTGTTTACCCAAGCCGACACCCCGGCTGCCCAGGATACCCGCATCCAGAACCTCTCGGTGCGCCAGGATACGGTGCTGCAGGGTTTGTAGTCGGAGCCGGTTCAGGCACGCTGCCCCTTCCCTAGGTGGGGAGGGGGTTAGCATTGGATTGGAATTACACTACTATCGAGCAAAACCCACCTTCCCTCCTCTCGCCCCCATGACCCTGGAAACGTTTTTTACTCAGCTTAACGACAACGGCTTGACGATTGCCCTCTTGCTCTTTGCTGCCCCCTGGTTGGTTTGGGTTCTCTGTCACTGGATCCCTGGGCAGTGGGAAGAGCCGTTTCTGCTCAGCCTAAACCTCGGCTTGGCAGCGGTAAGCCTTGTCTTCTGGGCGGGTTACTTGGCCTACGCCACCAACACAGCCGGCTGGGCAGCGGTGGTGAAGCAGGCGAATATGTTCCTGTTGCTGGTTCCTCCTTACTATTTCCTCGCCTCCATCTGGGTGGCCCGCCAGCGCATGCCCCTCTCGCGGGTGCCAGCTTTTCGCACGCTGCAAGGGATCGGCCTTTTAGCGGCAGCCTATCTGATTTTTTCTTGGCTCAGCCGCCGGGTTTATGTTGTCTTCTTTTCCTACCTACCCTTCTCGACTTTCCTGTGGATCCTGGCGGGGCTGTTGGGGGTAGCCTACATTGGCTATCGCCTCCTCCTCGGGGATCCACCCCGGTACCCGCCCGAAAGCTGAGGGGACTAAGATATCGAGGAAGACCTTTGGCAGCTGGGCAATGGTAACCGTCCCTCTGATCTCAGCCCTGAACATCGACTACCGGCCTTTGCAGGAGTTGTTGTCGGCGGGAGCCTGGCGGGAGGCGGATCGCCTAAGTCTGCAACTATTGTGTCGCGCAGCAGGAGAGGGGGCAGTGCGGCGGGGCTGGCTGTATTTTTCCGAGGTGAGCCGGATCCCGGCAGAGGATCTGCGCACCATCGATCGCCTCTGGCGGGCAGCTTCCGGAGATCGCTTTGGCTACTCGGTGCAGCGGCAGCTATGGCTGGGGGTAAATCGCAATTGGGAGCGCTTTTGGTCGCTCATTGGCTGGAAGCAAGGCTACCACTGGACCCGCTACCCTGACGAGTTTACCTGGGATCTGTCTGCCCCCAAGGGCCACCTGCCCCTTTCCAACCAACTGCGGGGGGTGCGGGTGTTGGAGGAGTTACTCACCCACAGGGCTTGGGAAGAATCTTAAGTTGGATTGACCTGTGACCGAGCACCTACAACTAGCCCAATTTCCTAATTTACCTGTCGACCTAGCCCAGGCCTGTGAGCAGGCCATCCAGGCCACACAGCTGGCCATACAAGCAGGGTATCGCCGCCTGCTCATCGAGATCCTCGCTCCGGAGATTAAGCCAGAAGTCTTGGCTCGTCCGTTCTTGCAGTTGCTCCAGCCACCGGCCTTGGTGTTGTTTAGTGATGCCGGCGGAGCAGCGCTGGCCCAGCGGGAGTGGGGATCCCTGCCCGAAGGAGTGGAACTGCAGAGCCTAACGGCCCGTACCCAGCCCACCCCAGAACAGAGCCTTCTCTTCGTCATGCCCGCCGTCTACAACTTGGATCAGGTGGAGCGGGTTTGCCAGGCGGTCAGCAGCAGGGATCCCAAGCCCGTTGTTCTCCTCAACCCGCAGCTCCAGGATGCGGCCACGGTAGGAGTAGGGTTAGCCGGTCGGCGGCTGCGCCAACGCTTCCTGAGTACCTTTGAGACCAGCTACTACCTGCGCTCGCTGGCGGAAGGGGCTCTGTTCCGCGCCTATCCGGATCCCTGGAGCGTGTGGCAGCAGGAGGAGTCCGGCCTCTACAGCGTCCTCCAGACCTTTAGAGCCCGGCCCAGTGGCGAAGAAGTGGCCGAGCTGTTCCAGGCTCGCCGAAAAGGAACTCCCTGGTGGAGCTGGCGGCGCTGGTTGGGATTCCTCTGAAAGCCGTTTGCGGCCCCGACTAGACCTCTGCTGGTTCTAGCCGACCGTAAGCCCCTTGCTGGTTTGGCCACCGACTTAGCCACAGCTTGTGGGGGAGCCACGCTCCCCAAAGTAGCCTCGCCATGGCTCCTGCCTAAAGCAGATGGGGATTGCCCCCTTTGCAAGCCCAACTTTGCCAGGAGCGAAGTTAAGATTAAGTTAGGCTCCTGAGGTTTTTATCTCTCCGGCCAAAGCGGCAATCTGGGAACAACGATGCCTCTTGACAACCTGCGCGGACTCTATCAACAAGTTATTCTCGAGCGCTACAAAAAGCCTCGCAACTTTGGCAGGGTAAATCCAGTTCATCGCCACCAAC
This sequence comes from Synechococcus sp. W65.1, assembly GCF_047461615.1. Classification (NCBI taxonomy): domain Bacteria; kingdom Bacillati; phylum Cyanobacteriota; class Cyanophyceae; order Synechococcales; family Synechococcaceae; genus Synechococcus; species Synechococcus sp. W65.1. Next base: position 120,203 of record NZ_JANSHI010000003.1, read on the forward strand.
GTGGCCACAACCCCTCCTGTGGCGACACTATTGACCTCACTTTGCAACTGGATCCCAACCAGGAGCGGATCGTCGATATCAAATTCGAGGGAGAAGGTTGTGCTATTGCTCTGGCTTCCGCCGATTTGATGGCTGATGCTGTGCGGGGGCGTACCATCCCCGAAGCTCTACAGTTGGTGGAGCGCTTCCAGGCCATGATGCGGGGCGGCGAAGAGTTCCCTCGGGAGTATCGCTCCCTCAATGCCATGAAGGGAGTCGCCCAGTTCCCAGTGCGCATCAAGTGTGCCAACCTGGCTTGGCATGCTCTCAAACATGCGCTGCAATCCCCTGCAACCGATGACTCTGTAGAGGAGCCAGGTTTTGTTAGCAACGAAAGCATTGACTGAATCCTCATGGCTCAAACCGATAAATCTTAACTTGCAGTGAGACCTTAGCTGCCCCAAGAGCGCAGAGGGAGGCAACTAGAACTGCTCAAAGTTGAAGGCAAGGCTGCTCGGCTTGGAAAAAGAGCCGGAACTTTAACTGGATAAAATGTAGAGGAAACAGGCTGGGTAGCGCGGAAGGGCTGTGAGCCTCTATCTAACAGGGGATTTTGCGATGAGAGCCATTTTAGTAGCAGCCGCAATTGGTTTAACCGGGATCCCTGGGCTAGTCTCTTTGCCGGTGAAGGCGCAGGCCCTTTTCGAGTTGGGAACCTACCGCCTTGATCAGGGGACCATTATCCCCGTCGGCAGCCTCAGCAGCGAAGGGCCGCAGTACTTTTATCCAGACACCATCTATCCTCTGGAGGTGGCTGTTACTCAGAACATTTTCGACAGCCAGGGGCGTTTAGTAATCCCAGCCGGCAGTCGCGTTTTCGGACAAATGGAGCCAGCCCCCGGTGGATCCCGCTTTGTGGCCACCTCCATTGTCCTTGGCGGTCGCACCTATAGCCTGCGGGCTTCTTCCAGCGTCCTTCCCGACGAGAAGGATCCCCGGCAGTACACACCTAGGGCCATTGCCGAAGATGCAGCTATCGGGGCAGCCGCTGGCGTGTTGCTGGGGGCCCTCACAGGCAACCTCTCGCCAGGTAACGTTCTGGGGGGCGCGGTAGCTGGAGTAGTGGTGGGGAATGTTACCGCTCCCCAGGTAGTGGTGCTGCGTCCTGGTCAGTCTTTTTATTTGACCTTAGAAGCTCCGCTGGCTTTGTAGGATTGGTGGACGTTGCTTCATCTAGCCAGCTAGGGGATCCCTCTAGCCCAGTGGTAGGGGGAAGCTAAAGGCAGCGCAAGCCCCGGCATTTACGCCCAGCGCTCTGCCCCAATGGAGGAACCTCAGACTATGGCAGTAGAACCCAAGTCCACCCCTGCCCTGCACGTTACTGAGCACATCTTTACCGCTGGCGGAGAGCCCTTCCCCTACAAGGCCTTGGCTGGCTGGCAAAGGCTCTTCCGCCGAGAAAAGCCCGTAGCAGAGATCTTCCACGTCGCCTACTTGCAGCAGGACTCTGACCCCCGGCACCGCCCTCTTACCTTCGTTTTCAATGGAGGGCCAGGGGCTGCCTCTGCCTATCTGCACATGGGATCCCTAGGGCCGAAACGCATCCGCTTTGGGCCCAACGGTAGTCTGCCGCCCTCGCCGGTGCAACTGGTGGATAACGCCGAAAGTTGGCTGCCCTTTACCGACCTAGTTTTTGTTGATCCAGTAGGAACCGGCTTTAGCCGCGCCCTCACCGAAGACTCCCAATCCTCCAAAGCGTCCCAAGAAGCAACGGCAACCTCTGCCCCCAAGCCTGCTCCGCTGCAGGACAAGGAGGAGCCTCCCAAAGAAGCGCCCTTCTGGGATGTGGAGCGGGATCTCCAGTCCTTGGGCGAGTTTATCCAGGGCTTCCTTTCGCGCCACAAACGCTGGCTCTCTCCGATTTTTATCGCTGGTGAGAGCTACGGGGGGTTCCGGGTAGCACGGCTGGCCAAGGAGCTGCAGTCCAAGTTTGGCGTGGGCCTCTCAGGGGCGATTCTCATTTCGCCAGCGCTTGAGTTTGGGTTGCTGGAGACCAACGACTACAACCTCAGCACCTGGGCCATGCTTTTCCCTTCCTATGTAGCCACGGCGGCCCATCATGGGCGATGTGGCTGGGGGGAGGATTTGCAGATCCTCCTGCCCAAAGCGGAAAACTTTGCCCGGCAACGTCTGTTGCCTCTTCTGGCCATGGGGGAGGCGATGCCGGAGGCAGAGCGGCAGGCTATCTACGCCGAGATGGCGGCAGGGATCGGCCTGTCGGCGGAGTATGTGGCCCACAAAGGGGGGCGGATCGACCCGGCTAGCTTTGCCCGCGAGCTGTTGCGCTCCCAGCGGCTGGTGTTGGGGCTTTACGACGCTTCTGTAACCACCGTGGATCCCTTTCCGGATCGACCTACCTTCGAGGGATCCGATCCCACCCTGGATGGGATAGATCGCCTGTTTACTGCTGCCATCAACAGTCACCTGCGGGAGACCTTGCAGGTGGAGACGGAGCTAACTTACCACCTCCTTAACCTGGAGGTGTTCAAGTCGTGGCGCTTTACTCCCAAGGGGGAGCTGAAGCAGGGCTTCATTGGCGCCATGGACGAGCTGCGCAGCAGCATGGCCCTCAACCCCCACATGCAGGTGAGCATCCATCACGGCTTTTACGATTTGGTTACGCCCTACTTTGCCTCCAACCACTTGGTGGATTTGATGAAGTTGGATCCCCGCCTCAAGGCCAACCTCCGCTTGCGCCACTACCGCGGCGGCCACATGTTTTACACCTGGGATCCCTCGCGGGCTGAGTGGTTTGCTGAGATGCGCGAGTTCTACCGCCAGGCCACCGCTAGCCTTTCAAGATAGACCGCTACCCCAGGCTTCCTACTCCCGCAGCCAACGAGTGGTGCCATCTTTTTGATCGATAAGGGTAATCCCCAAGGCCTTTAGCTGCTCTCGAATCCGATCCGCCTCGGCAAAGTTTTTTGCCCTGCGGGCTGCCGTGCGTTGGGCCACCAGCTCCTCAATCTGCGCATCTTCAAGAGGTGGAAGCTTGGCCAGTTCTCCCTTGGCAACGCCTTTCTCAGATCCCTGCGCAGTGGCAGGCTGGGTCCAGCAGAAGCCTAGGGTGGCCAGGATCTCCAGCAGAGCGGCGCCTTTTTGCCTTAGCACCTGCGGCTCCAGGTGGGTGCAGCCCTCGTGGGTCAACAGGTTGTGCTCGCGGATAAGTTCCTTGGCCAGTTCAAAAGCAAGAGCCAGTGCCCCAGGGGTGCCAAAGTCATCGTCCATGGCCTCCTGGAAGGCTTGCATGGCCTCGGCAGCAGGGGAGGCCGTCTCCCCTTGGCAGAACTGCTGGGCGCAGTGGATCCCTTTCTCGAGGGTTTCCCAGCCGCGGCTAGCCGCCTGCATTCCAGCCTCGGTGAGGTCAATCGGGCTGCGGTAGTGGGTCTGCAACAAGAACAGCCGCAGGGCCATGGGGTGGTAGAGGGCAAGGGCCTGGCGCAGGGTGGTAAAGTTGCCCAACGATTTGGACATCTTCTCGCCGTTGACCTTGACAAAGCCGTTGTGCAGCCAGTACTTGGCTAGCGGCTTGCCAGTAATCGGCTCCGATTGGGCCAGCTCGTTCTCGTGGTGGGGAAAGATGAGGTCTGCACCGCCAGCGTGGATGTCGATGTGATCCCCCAGGTTTTCCCGCACCATGGCAGAGCATTCGATGTGCCACCCTGGCCGCCCCCAGCCCCAAGGGGACTCAAACCCCGGCTCCGAGGGGGGAGCCGCTTTCCAAAGGGCAAAATCGAAGGGATCCCGTTTGCCGGCTCCTTCCTCTCCTACCCGGCCACTGGCCCCTGCCTCCAGCTCCTCCAGCTTGCAACCGGAGAGCTGACCGTAATCCGGGAATTTACGGACGGCGTAGTAGACGTCATAGCCTGAGATTCTCTCCTGGCAAGCCCGCACTCGATAGGCAAAGCCCTTGAGCTCCAGGGACTGGATTAGCTCAAAGATTGCCGGCAGGGAGCGAGTTACCCGGGGGTAGAGATCGGCCCGCTTGATGTTGAGGCGATCCATGTCCTGGAAATACTCGGCGATGAAGCGTTCTGCCACCGCCTGCATCGACTCGCCCCGCTCCAGCGCCCGCTTGAGGATCTTGTCGTCCACATCGGTAAAGTTCTGCACATACTTGACCCGGTAACCGCGCCACTCTAGGTAGCGGCGCACTGTATCCCACACCACATAGGTGCGCGCATGGCCCAGGTGGCAGAGGTCGTAAACCGTAACGCCGCAGACATACATCCGCACCAAAGGCTTCTCCCCAGGGGGCGTTTCCGCGGCAGACAGGGGCTGAAATACTTCTTTGCGCCGGGCCAAGGTGTTATAGACAACTAAAGCCATGGAAAGTCCCAGTTTGTAGTTGTAGTTTCAGATACAGCAAAGTGGGCTCTGTTTCCAAGAAGCGCTTTCCTCCTCCCTTGGATGAGGCTAGGCAAAATCGCAAGGGGTAGAAGGCTGGAATCATTGCAGGACAAGCATCTTAGCGGAGATTACCTGCGAAGACTTGTCTAGATTTACTAACTACGGTAACCTAACCTGAGTACAAAGCTTCGTTACATTGGCTTGAGCCTTGCCGCTTGCAAAGGCAGCTCATTGCCAGGGGCCTATTGCCTTGTTTTTAGCTTCTTCTCTTGCACTCTAGCCGTTGGTGTGAGGATGCCTCCAAAATCGACGCTCTCCAATTCCCAGAGGGAGGAGCTAGACATCCCGAGGGCTTTCTCTCCAGCCGAGGATTGGTTAGAGACCCCGCCAGCTCCGGATCCCTCTGGGGAAGGAGACAGGGTGCTCTCCGCTCTATCCAGACAGTGGTGGCCCGGGCTAGCCCTTTCTCTCAGCTTAGCTGGCCTAGTGTGGCTCCTGAAGCTGGAGGCGGATCCCGAGGCAGAGGCCTGGCAAGAGTCGCTGCCAAGTTCCTCTCAGGAACCAGCCTCTCCAGAGACAGGGGCTCCCTCGCGAGGGTATCCAGCCTGGGCCACCAGTCTTCTGCTGATGTTGGGCTTGGCAGGGGCTGCTAGTCTGCAGCAACGCCAGCTTTCTCGTCACCCTTGGGGAGCGAAGCTGGCCGAGCCGATCCCACCCTCCGTGTATACCCTGTCTAGTGCCCTGCAGCAGAACTACGAGCTGAAAAAAGCCCAACTGCGGCAAGCCTTCGAGGCCGGCCAGATCCCAACGGGGGAAGGGCCTAGAGGCATTCTCGAGCATGAGGTGCAACCGGGAGAAACCCTCTGGCGCTTGAGCCAGATGTACCAGCTCGATGCTGCCGCCATTACGGTCTCCAATCGCATTCAAGCGAGTACACCGCTGCAGCCAGGGCAAAAGTTGCTCATCCCCAGCCAGCCGGGGTTGATCTACACCGTCAAGCAGGGAGACACCCTGGAAGACATTGCCAAGCGCTATGGGGTTCCGCAGCAGCGGATCATCGAGGCTACTCCCCTAGATCGGCCGGAGTATCTGCGCATTGGTCAACGGCTGCTCATCCCTGGCGATGTGGGCGAGCTGATCCGGCGCGAGAAGGAGATGATCGCTGCCCAGAAGGCCCGCGAAGAGAAAGCCCAGCGCCAAGCTGCAGAACAGGCTCGACTCCAGGCCGAGGAGCGACGCCGCGCCCAGCGGAGGCCGCTAGAACGTCAGGAGGGATCCTTGACCCACACGGTGGAAGCTGGTGACACCATCGAGCGGATTGCTGCTCGCTATGGGGTAACCCAGCGGTCGATCATCCAGGCCAACAACCTGCACAATCCCCATTGGCTGCGCATCGGCCAACGCCTGATGATTCCGGCCCCTGGCAGGCAGCTCCCCCTCCCGACTCCCGCGCGCCAAGCCTGGCGACAGTCCCAAGCTCGGCCAGCGCTGGCAGCTCCGCCTCCCGTGGCCCGCAGCAGGAGCTTTATCTGGCCAGTCCCAGGGCAGGTCACCTCTGGCTTTGGCTACCGTCGCGGTCGCTTCCACTCGGGGATCGATATTGCCGGCCCGCTAGGAACCCCGGTTGTGGCCGTTCAGGAGGGGGTTGTGATCTTTGCCGGCAATGCCGGCGATGGCTATGGCAATTACGTGGATATTCGCCATCCCAACGGGATCGTTACCCGCTACGCCCACGGTCACCAGATCTACGTGTCCAAGGGCCAGTACGTGCAGCAGGGCCAGGTGATCATGAGCCGGGGCAACACGGGCCACAGCACAGGGCCTCACCTGCACTTTGAAGTCCGCCCTGGGGGGGGCGCGCCTGTGGATCCCTTGCTTTACCTACCCTGATCCCAGCGGGGCTAGCTGAGAACAACCACTCCGGGTATAAATTGCTAGCCTAAAAGAGCAAGCTCCCAACCTCTAAGAACAGGCCGATGCAGTGGGCAAACGCACTCTCCCAGCTTCCTTCCCTGGAAGCGGCTCTGCAGCAGGTGGTGGAGGAAGCCAAGGCTAAACTTCAGGCAGCTCAGCTCAAGAGTGCCTTGACCCGGCAAGTGCAGGTGGTAGGATCCGGCAGCTTGCCAGGATTGCTCACGGGCTACCTTCCCCCCCAGCCGCTGCGGCCCAACTTAGGGATCCTGTTTGTGTCAGCAGCCTTTGCCAGCGAGTACCTTCGCGTGCTGCCCTTATTGTCTGACTTGCTCGAGGTGGACGTTTTAGTTGGCTGCTCGGGTAGCGGCATTGTTGGCGGCGGTCAGGAAATTGAAGAAGGGCCGGCGGTGTCGCTCTCTTTGGCGGTGCTGCCGGATGTGGCGTTGCACCCCTTTCATCTGCGCGGGGATCAACTGCCAGACTTGGATGCCCCGCCTTCAGCCTGGATTGAGCAGGTAGGAGTTGCGCCCCAGGCCCAGCCCCATTTCTTGCTCTTAGCCGATGGATTTTCCTCCCGCATCTCCGAGCTGGTGCAGGGTTTGGATTTTGCCTATCCCGGAGCTGTCAAGGTGGGGGGATTGGCCAGTGGTGGCCGCGGTCCTCGGGGCAATGCTTTGTTTTTGCTGGATGCACGTACCTCCACCCCCCGGCGGGAGCTGTATCGAGAAGGAACAGTGGGGCTAGCTCTCTCCGGCAACGTGGTACTGGATGCAGTGGTAGCCCAGGGGTGCCGTCCCATTGGGGATCCCTTGCGCGTTACCGAAGCAGAGGGCAACGTCATCCTCAGCTTGGAGGGGCGACCTCCCCTAGTGGTTCTGCAGGATTTGGTGGAACGGCTGAGCCCAGCGGATCGCCAGTTGGCTCGCCACGCTCTCTTCATTGGCCTGCTGATGGATGAGTTTAAGTTGGATCCGACGCCGGGGGATTTTCTCATTCGCGTGATTCTCGGCGTGGATCCGCGGGTGGGAGCCATAGCCATTGGGGATCGGGTGCGCTCCGGCCAGACCGTGCAGTTTCATCTGCGAGATGCCCAGACCTCGGCAGAGGACTTGCGGTCGGCTCTCAGGCGCTATTGCCTTGAGCGCAACTTGGGGCAAGACTCTGCCCTAAGCCCGCAGCCCTGGGGGGCGCTAATGTTCGCCTGTTTGGGGCGAGGCAAGGGGCTGTATGGCGTCCCCAACTTTGACTCGCAGCAGTTTCGAGAAATCCTGGGAGAAGTGCCGCTAGGAGGCTTTTTTTGCAATGGGGAGATTGGCCCCGTAGGGGGATCCACCTTCTTACACGGCTACACCTCCTGCTTCGGCATTTTCCGGCCCGCCCGCTAGCTTGTCTCCAGGTGCCCACCAACCGGAGGCCAGAGGCAGCATTCTATTGGGTTGAAAAGCTCTGGCCTCTAGCCGTGCTTGCCGGCTGCAATGGCCGTAGAATGCCAGTAAACTTTGAGTTGTAAAGCTTCGATTCTTTGTTAGCGACTTTAACAAAACGTTTTATCCGCAGTTCGGGCTGCAATCCTCTATGGCTCGCATACTCATCATTGAGGACGATCCTTCAGTCCTAGATATTCTGCGTATCAATCTGGAGTTGGCGGGCTACGAAGTTGTCAAGGCTACGGATGGGGTTCGGGGTCAGGCGCTGGCTTTGCAAACTCTCCCCGATCTCATCATTCTCGACCTGATGCTACCCCAAGTAGATGGACTGACGGTTTGCCAACGGCTGCGGCGGGAGGAGCGCACCAGCGATATTCCCATTTTGATGCTGACTGCCCTTGGCCAGACTCGGGACAAGATCGAGGGCTTCAACGCCGGTGCCGACGACTACCTGACCAAGCCCTTTGAGGTACAGGAGCTGCTGGTGCGGGTACGGGCTCTGTTGCGCCGCGCCGACCGGATCCCGCAAACGGCCAAGCACGGCGAGATCCTCACCTATGGCCCCCTGACGTTGGTGCCGGAGCGGTTTGAGGCGGTGTGGTTTGGCAAAACCGTTAAGCTCACCCACCTCGAATTTGACCTGCTCCACTGCCTCTTGCAGCGCCACGGCCAGACAGTCTCCCCCAGCGAAATCCTCAAGGAGGTATGGGGCTACGATCCCGACGATGACATTGAAACCATCCGTGTCCATATCCGCCACCTGCGCACCAAGCTGGAGCCGGATCCCCGCCACCCCCAGTACATCAAAACTGTCTATGGCGCAGGCTATTGCCTGGAGTTGCCCAACATCGCCGAGCCCCTTCCGCCCCAGCCGGAGCTGGCAAAAGACTCCCCCTCCACGTGAAAACCCCCTGCAGGAGCAGAGGGTAGGCAAGCGCTGCTTGACCCGCCAATGAAAATCATTAGCTTACTCACGGATTTTGGTCTTCAGGATCCCTACGTGGGCATTCTCAAGGGGGTGATTTGGGGGATTGCACCCCAGGTGCAGTTTATCGACCTCAGCCACGAAATCCCGCCCCAGGACGTGGCAGCAGCCCGTTTTGCCCTGATGACGGCTTACCCCTATCTGCCTCCAGGCAGCATTCACCTGGCAGTCGTGGATCCGGGGGTGGGAACTCGGCGGCGGGCAGTGGCCATCCAAACCCAAACTGGCTACCTGGTGGGCCCCGACAATGGCCTTTTTAGCGGCATTTTGGAGCAATCTCCGCCTCTAGCTGCTGTGGAACTCACCCGGTCTCAGTACTGGCGCACTCCCTCTCCCAGCCGCACCTTTCACGGGCGGGACATTTTTGCCCCTGTGGCTGCCCATCTGGCCAACGGGATCCCTTTGGCAGAGCTGGGGGATCCTCTAGACGTGGCCGAGCTGGTTCGCTGGAGCTGGCCGCCACCGCAGCTGGAGAACAATGGCTGCCGGGGAGTCATCCAGGCTATCGACCACTTTGGCAATGGCATCACCAACCTGCCGGGTCAGTGGGTGGAGGGACGGCACTGGAGCGCCTGGATCAAAGGCGTTGCCATTCGTTCTGCAGCCACCTTTGCCGAGGGAAGCGAAGGCGAGCTACTGGCTTTGGTGGGCAGCGCCGGCTGGGTGGAGATTGTGCAAAACCAAGGCAACGCCAGCCGCAGCGTCGACTTCAAGGTAGGGGAGGAAGTGCGCTTGGAGTGGCTTGGCTAGCTTCCTCGCCGCCAACTTCCTGGGAGAGGGAAGGCCCGGCAGGTTGGCTTTCGACCGTTCCGGCCTCTGGCGCAGTTGCTCCCCCTTGAACTTTGACAGCCTGAGCGGCTTCGGCCTTGGGCAGGGTATGGCCAAGTGCTGAGCGGTGGCCTCAAGGTGGAAGCGCTCCGGATTAGCTCCCGGCACCCACCCTTGAACAGTGTAGGCTTCGCCGCTTTCCAAGACCTGCAGTGGCGTGGGGAAGGGACTGCGGGGACACTCTCTGGAGCACGCGCACCTCAACCTCCTTGCGTAAGCTGAACAAGCGCTCGGATCCCGCTTCTTCAAGAGCGTCGTTTTGGGAAGGAGGGCAAGCCGATCCCCGAAGGAAGGGATCCCCTTACCTCCCTGACTGTAAAATCTGCCGCAAGCGCTCCAAGGCCCGTTGGTTCTCCTCAGAACTACCCACTGTCAGGCGTAGCCCGCCGCCGCTACAGCGCACACAGGTTCCTAGCTCCTGCCAGGCCCGCTGCAACTCTTGGGGATCCCAGCCGGCTACCCGAAAGTAGAGAAAGTTAGCTTGGCTAGGCCACACCCGCACCCCCGGCAGCTCTTGCAAAGCATGGTAAAGGGCTTCCCGCTCCTGACGAATGAGGGCCACATCGGCCAAAAGCTCGTCGGCATGCTCTAGGGCAAGCTGGGCGGCCCACTGGGAAATGGCTGAGAGGTTGTAGGGTAGGCGGATGGCCTCTAGCACCTGGATGAGCTGAGGATGGCCAATGGCATAGCCCACTCGGTGAGCTGCCAGGCGAAAGGCTTTGGAGAAGGTGCGTAGGATAACCCAGTTGGGGTGCTCTGCCAACTTGGGCAGGGCTGTGTGCTGGCTGAACTCGAAATAGGCTTCATCTAGGATGACCAGGACTTCCTCGGGTAGCCCCTCCACCCACTCCCACTCAGCCGCCGTTAGACCATTGCCGGTGGGGGAATTGGGATCCACCAAACACACCACCCGCACCTGCTGCTCTGTCATAGCCTCTTGGCACTGCTTTAGATCTAGGGCAAAGGTCTCGGGGTGGCGGGGCACGCGCACCACCGGGATCCCAAGGCTCTCCGCCAGGATGGCGTACATGGAGAAGGTGGGCTCTGGCACCAAAATGCCGCCCCTGTCGCCCAGGCAGGTGGCAATCAAGAGGGATCGGATGAGCTCGTCGGAGCCGTTGCCCACGCTAATCTGCTCAGGAGCCGCCCCTGCATAGGCTGCAATGGCCTGCTTGAGGCGCCGATGCTGGGCATCGGGATAGCGGTTGCTCAGGATCTCCTCTTCCCAGAGGAGAGAGAGCTTCTGCTTAAAGCCCACCGGCCAATCCCAAGGAAACTCGTTGGCATCCAGCTTGTCGGCCGTCAAGGGCGGCACGGCAGCGTAGGGCTGCAGCTGAAGCAAATCTGGGCGCAGATACCGCAAGGCACATCTCCCTGACGGGACAGGGTACCTATAGTAGCAGGGCTGACCTCCTTGCCAAAGTAGGCTAGAGTGTTCCCAATGGGTACGGGGCTGACGGGGCTCGAACCCGCAACTTCCGCCGTGACAGGGCGGTGCTCTAACCAATTGAACTACAGCCCCAGGAGCTGCGAATACTCATTCTGAACCTAAGTAAGGGTGGTTGTCAATCATGGTGCCTAGTCTGGCGGCCCAGGCCGCAACCCTGGTGGAGGAAGCCCCGCAGAACGGGATCCCGGCCGCAGCGATGCAGCAGGTAACGGCAGTGCTTACCCAGGTGGCCCAGCATCTGGATCACCTGCAGTACACCATCCTACGCTACCCCGATGGCGGTTGGCTAACGGCACGAGTGGAGGAAAACTCTCCAGGAAGGGAGCCCATCAGCCATCTTTGGATCCCAGCTTTTGGCCATCTAGAAGATGCCCAGGCGACGCTGGCAGAGCTGCGGGAGCAGGCACCGGAGCTGGAGACAGCCTCTTTCAAGGTTTTGGAGCTGTTGTTCCTGTCCCTGGGGTTTTCCCACGCCAATGGCATTGTCTTTTACGACCAAGCGGGGGATCGGCGGCAAGGGAAAGCCGTCAATTGCCGGCTTTTAACAGAACAAATCAACCAGGCCCTGCGCCAAGTCATTCCTCCCCCTCTTGCCTGAGGCAGAACGTCAGTTCAAGATGGCTCCCTGGCGGCGGGCAAACTTACGCAACTTCTCATCCATCTGGGCTCCCCGCAGATCGGCTTTGGAGAAGTTGGTGAAGCGCTTGCCCTTTTCCTCAGACTGATGCAGCAGCGAGGCCCTGCTGCCTACAGACCAGAGCACGGAGCTAGCCACCGCCACCGCGATCCCGGCTGCTCCCAAGGCGTAAGCCACGTTGCGCGTGGTGAGATGGACAAGCAAAAACCCCAGGCCCGCCGATCCCAGGAGTCCTCCCAGGCCTGCTAGGATCCCGCCCAGGGTCTTGGCCGAGCCAAGAAGCCGGCTCAAAAAGCGCAGCCAGCGGGGCTGAGGGGTGTTGAAGCGAACCCCCCGCAGATCGGCTCCCTGCAGGTTGGCTCCCGAGAAATCGGCCCCCCGCAGATCGGCGCGGCGCAAATCGTAGCCGGCCAAGTTCCGGTTAGCAAAGGACTTGCCCCGCAGATCCGCTCCAGCCAAAGACGGGATCCGCGGAGGGGTAGCCGGCTTCATGCGCCCGCTGCCGGCAATGCGGCTAGTCAGACCCACGTGGGTAGAGCCGGTAGGAATGGATCCTGGAGGCAGTAGGCCCCCCGCTTCGGGCTGAGGGAGTGGCTTAGGCGAAAACCCATCGGTTCGAGGTAGAGGAGGAGAGGTTAAAGGTCGCCTGTCCCAATGGTTTGAGATCAGCGAGGGGCTGGAAGGGGCAGCCAGGGGAGAGTTGGGCAAGAGGATTGGCTGGGGGGTGGAGCCGATTCCTTGTAGAGCCCGCAGCACCTCGGTAGCCGTGGCAAAGCGCTGGCTGATGGCCGGTTGCAGCATACGGCGCAAAATGGCGTCGAACTCAGGGCTGAGCTGCAGGCGATCCGACCAATCCCACTGGCCTGTGTTGTGGTTGTAGAACTTGGCCGGCGACTCCAGCGTCATCAAATTGAGGCAGGTAGCAGCCAGCGCGTAGAGATCGCTAGCGGGGCCTACTGCCTGGCCAGCCATCTGCTCCGGCGGAGAAAAGCCCAGGGAGCGGATGGCCGTTCCCTCCTCCGACACCTTGTGGCCCGGCCCGAGCTGCTTCACGGCCCCAAAGTCAATCAGCACCAGGCGGCCATCTTCCTTGCGGCGAATGAGGTTGGCCGGCTTGATATCGCGGTGGACAGTGTTGTGGCTGTGGACATAGCTGAGGATGAGCAGCACCTCCTGCATCACTTGCCGGGCTTGTTCTTCGGAAAAAGGCCCGTTACGCCGCACCTCCTGGGCAAGGGTGATTCCCTCGATAAACTCCTGCACCAAGTAAAACTTGCCGCCTTCCTGGAAGTGGGCATAGAGCGTGGGGATTTGCGAATGCTCCCCCAGGCGCTCCAACACCTCGGCTTCGCGGTTAAACAGCTCCTCCGCCAGCTTGGCCAGTTGGGGCGAATTTTCCACTGGGCGCAACTGCTTGATCACCCGCCAGGGCTTGGAGGGCATGTCCTCATCTCGAGCTAAGAAAGTAGCGCCAAATCCCCCCTGTCCCAAGCGCTTGAAGGCCCGGTAGCGATTGCGCAGCAGCAGCGGCTGTCCACAGGCAGCACAGGTGGAGGCATCCGGCGGATTTTCTGGCTGCGGACAGTTAGGATTGAGACAATAGCAGCTAAGCATACCCCTCCAAACGCTACCGGCTGACGTCTAGTCAACCAAGACGGGGCCAATGGCTAGGCAAGCGCGTCGCTAGAGACACCCCTAGGCTAGACCAAGGAGAGGTGAATTTTACACCTCTAGCTCTAACAGGATGATTCTAGCGTTTGCCCACGCGGGCTCAATCGGAGAAATGCTTAGATTGTGCTGCTTTGACTGGCAGTGTCGACAAAACCCAGACCTCCAGAGTTCGACTGCCCCCGTAGCAAAGAACCTAGAATTATCAATACAGTTACCCTTCGCCTTGGCCATGCCTTCATCTTTCTCCGGGGCCGCCATCCGGCAGGCTTTTCTAGATTTCTATGCCCAGCGGGGCCATCAAGTGTTGCCCAGCGCCTCCTTGGTGCCGGAGGATCCGACAGTGCTGCTAACCATTGCTGGCATGCTGCCCTTCAAGCCCATCTTCCTGGGGCATCAGGATCCGCCCTACCCACGGGTGACAACTGCCCAGAAATGCGTGCGCACCAACGACATCGAGAACGTGGGACGGACAGCCCGCCACCACACCTTTTTTGAGATGCTGGGCAACTTTAGCTTCGGCGACTACTTCAAAAAAGAGGCCATCACCTGGGCCTGGGAACTGGTGACAGGGGTGTTTGGCCTGCCGCCGGAGCGCCTAGTGGTGAGCGTCTTCCGGGAGGATGAGGAGTCCTTTGCCCTCTGGCGCGATGAGATAGGGATCCCGCCCCAACGCATCCAGCGCAGGGGGGAGGAAGACAACTTCTGGGCTGCTGGCCCCACTGGCCCCTGCGGCCCTTGCTCGGAGATCTACTACGACTTCAAGCCGGAGCTGGGGGACGAGCAGATCGACCTAGGGGACGACTCCCGCTTTCTCGAGATCTACAACCTGGTGTTCATGGAGCTCAACCGGGACAGCGAGGGCCACCTCACCCCCTTGGCCAAGCAAAACATTGACACGGGCCTAGGGCTGGAGCGTCTGGCTCAGGTACTCCAGGGAGTCCCCAACAACTATGAGACGGATTTGCTCTTCCCCATTGTGCAGAAGGCGGCCGAGATCGCCCAGGTGGACTACTTCCAGGCCAGCCCCGAGCAGAAAGTCTCCCTCAGGATCATCGGGGATCACGCGCGGGCGGTGATGCACCTAATTGCCGATGGGGTGATCCCCTCCAACGTGGAGCGGGGCTATGTGCTGCGGCGGCTGATCCGGCGGATGGTGCGCCACGGGCGCCTCCTAGGGATTGGCGAGCCCTTTACCCTGCCAGTGGTGGAGACGGCCATCCAGTTGGCGGAGGCTGCCTATCCTGAGGTGCGGGAGCGGGAGGCGGTGATCAAAGCCGAGCTGCAGCGGGAAGAGGAGCAGTTCCTCAAGACCCTGGAGCGGGGGGAACGGCTGCTGTTTGATTTGTTTGCAGACGTTACAGCCAGTGGCGCGCCAAAGCAGATCTCTGGGGCCGACGCCTTCAAGCTCTTTGACACCTACGGCTTCCCGTTGGAGCTAACCCAAGAAATTGCCCAGGAGCACGGCTTCAGTGTGGATCTGCAGGGCTTTGAGCAGGAGATGGAAAGACAGCGGCAGCGGGCCCGCGCTGCCCACCAAACCCTTGACGTCATGGCCCAGGGATCCCTGGACGAGCTGGCCGAGTTTTTAATCGAGACGGAGTTTCTCGGCTACAGCCAGTCCTCTGCCCGCGGCGTGGTCGAAGCCCTGCTGGTGGAGGGGAAATCCGTGCCCCAAGTGGAGGCGGGGCAAGTGGTGCAGGTGGTTTTGGATCGCACACCTTTTTATGCCGAATCCGGGGGCCAGATTGGGGATCGCGGCTACCTGGCTGGGGATGGAGTATGGGTGCGGGTGGAGGATGTGCAGAAGCGAGGAGATCTGTTTGTCCACTTTGGCCAGGTGGAACGGGGGATCCTGCGGGTGGGGGATCCTGTGCAGGCCCAAATTGACCTGGCCTGTCGGCGGCGCGCCCAGGCCCACCACAGCGCCACCCACCTCCTGCAGGCAGCCCTGAAGAAGGTGGTTGATCCCTCTATTAGCCAAGCCGGATCCCTGGTGGCTTTTGACCGGCTGCGTTTCGACTTTACCCTCTCGCGTCCCCTTACTCCCGAAGAGCTGCAGCAAGTTGAGGATCTGGTCAACACCTGGATTGCCGAGGCCCATCCGGCTCAGGTAGCCATCCTGCCCCTGGCAGAGGCCAAAGCCAGAGGGGCAATCGCCATGTTTGGGGAAAAATACGGCGCCGAGGTGCGGGTGGTCGACTTTCCGGGGGTGTCGATGGAGCTCTGCGGCGGCACCCACGTCAGCAACACTGCCGAGATTGGCCTATTTAAGATCATCTCTGAGACGGGCATAGCTGCCGGGATCCGCCGCATCGAGGCTGTAGCCGGGCCGGCGGTGCTGGAGTACTTGAACGAGCGCGACAGGGTGGTGCGGGAGCTGAGCGCCCAGTTTAAGGCCAAGCCCCAGGAGATCCCAGAGCGGGTTGCTGCTTTGCAGGCGGAGCTAAAGGCCGCCCAGAAGGCCCTTGAGGAGGCCCGCAGCCAGCTGGCTTTGCTCCAGGCAGAGCAGCTCTTGCCCCAGGCTGTAGCCGTGGGCCCTCTGCAGATCTTGGTGGCGGAACTGGGAGCCACTCCCCCAGAGGCGCTGAAAACCGCTGCCGAACACCTACTCCACAAGCTGGGGGAAGGGGCAGTGGTGTTGGGATCGGTGCCCGAAGCGGGCAAGGTGAGCTTTGTAGCGGCTTTTAGCCCGGCTGTCCAGAAACTTGGCCTGAAGGCGGGCTCCTTTATCGGCGAGATTGCCAAGCTCACCGGCGGCGGTGGCGGGGGGCGGCCCAACCTAGCTCAGGCTGGTGGCAAACAGCCGGAGAAACTGGCGCAAGCTCTCCAAGCGGCTCAAGAGCGGCTGCAGGCAGAGCTGTCTTCAAGCTTGGGCAGTTAGGAGCTGCCGCCCTGCCATAATGAAAGCCGGGAATTTTCCGCGCCAGCCATGTCCACTGCCATCGATCTCAGCCAAAAGCGCATCTTGCTGACCGGAGGGAGTGGCTTTTTGGGCAAACATGTCCTGCAACAGTTGTACCTCCTGGGCGTCAAGCCGGAGCAGGTGCGAATCCCACGCTCCCGCACCCAGGATCTACGCCGCTGGGAAGTTTGCCAAGAGGTGGTGCAGGGACAGGATATCGTCATCCACCTGGCGGCCCACGTGGGGGGCATCGGCCTCAACCAGGCCAAGCCAGCAGAACTCTTCTACGACAACCTGATCATGGGATCCCAGCTTATCCATGCTGCCTACCTGGCGGGCGTGGAGAAGTTTGTCTGCGTGGGCACCATCTGTGCCTACCCCAAGTTCACTCCTGTCCCCTTCAAAGAAGAGGATCTCTGGAACGGCTACCCGGAGGAGACCAACGCCCCCTACGGCATTGCCAAGAAAGCCCTGCTGGTGCAACTGCAGGCCTACCGGCAGCAGTACGGCTTCAACGGCATCTACCTCCTGCCGGTCAACCTCTACGGCCCCATGGACAACTTCGATCCCGAAACTTCCCACGTCATCCCCGCTTTAATCCGCAAGGTGCATGAAGCCCAGCAGCGGGGCCAGAACTACGTGGAGGTGTGGGGAGATGGCAGCCCCACGCGCGAGTTTTTCTACGCCGAAGACGCAGCTCGGGGGATCCTTCTAGCCACCCAGCTCTACAACAGCCCCGAGCCCCTGAATTTGGGCACCGGCGAAGAGATCTCCATTCGGGATCTGATTGCCCTCATCTGCGAGCTGATGGGGTTTCAGGGAGAGATTCGCTGGCGAACTGATAAGCCCAATGGCCAGCCCCGCCGCTGCTTAGATGTCTCCAAGGCCCGCGAGAAGATTGGTTTTGTGGCCAAGGTGGGGTTGCGGGAAGGGCTGCAGCGCACCATCGACTGGTACCGCCGTCACGCCTCCCAGGGAGCAACCTAGGCAATGGGCTGGCTCTCCAGCCGTCCATCCTCCATGTGCAGCACCCGGTCAGCAATGTCAAGGATGCGGTTGTCGTGGGTTACCAGCAGGATGGTGCAACCTTGCTCCCGCGCCAACTTCTCCATCAGGGTCACCACCTCGCGGCCCGACCTGCTATCGAGGGAGGCCGTCGGCTCATCCGCTAGCACCAACTTGGGGTGGCTGACGAGGGCGCGGGCAATCGCCACTCGCTGCTTTTGACCCCCTGAAAGCTGTTCCGGGTAGTAGTGGACGCGATCCCCAAGACCCACCGCTGCCAGCATTGTTTCTGCCCGCCGTTGGCTCTCCTGGGGAGACAGGCCGTTGTGCAGCTCCAGGGCCATGCGCACATTCTGGGCTGACGTCAGGGATCGCAGCAGGTTGTGAGCCTGGAAAATATAGCCAATTTTGCGGCGAACCTGGACAAGGGTGCTGGGCTTGGCTCCTCGCAGCTCCTGCCCCAACACCTGCAGGCTGCCCTCTTGCACCGAGCGCAAGGCTCCTAGGAGAGTGAGCAGCGTGGTCTTACCCGAGCCAGAGGGTCCAGTCAACAGCACAATCTCCCCCGGGTGCAGGACAAAGTTGATGTCAAAAAGGACTTGCCGGCGCAGGGATCCCTCACCGAAATAGTGATTTAGCCCTTCGACTTTGACCACTGGCTCAGCGGTATTTTGAGTGGAGGTAGGGGCAGTTTGATTGAGAAGGGAAGTCAGCATAGGAAGCTCAGAATCTCAAATTACTAACTAAGGAAGCCACCATTCTGGATTCCTGCTTCAGCAGTTAGAAAATGTCGGCAGGGTCGGCAGCCCGCAGCCGCCGCACAGCAATGGCTCCTGAGATAAAGCACATACTCACCGTTAGCCCCAGGACCAACATCGCTCGGTTAAAGGTCATGGCAATAGGCAATAGGGTAGCACTGGCCGTCAAATCGTAAAGCAAAACTGCCAAGGCAAAAGCGGGAATGTAGCCCAAAACAGCCAGCAAAAGGGCCTCCTGAAGCACCACCCCCAACAGGTAGGTGTCGGTGTAGCCCATGGCTTTGAGGGTGGCATACTCCGCTAGGTGATCAGATACATCGGTGTAGAGAATCTGATAGACAATCACAATGCCGACGATAAAGCCCATAGCCACCCCCAGGCCGAAAATAAAGCCGATGGCCGTGCCTTCCTCCCAATAGCTCCGCTCCATGTCAATGAACTCTGCCCGCGAGAGTACCCGCACGTCCTCGGGCAGCAGAGCCCGCATCTGCTCCAGCAGCGGCTTGGGATCTACCCCTGGCTGGAGTTGCACCACGCCAATATCCACCAGGCCACGCTCGCGCTGAGGAAAAATCCGCAGGAAATTGAGGTCACTGGTAAGGATGGTGCCATCGGCGCCAAAGGTAGCCCCCATCTCAAACAACCCCCCTACCCGCACCCGGCGGTTGCCCACTTCGGTAACGACTTCTTGTCCGGCCTCAAACCATTGGGCAATTGGACCAAACTCGCTGCGGGAGCGGCGGTCAAAGAGCACTACGTCGGCTTTTTTAATCTCCTCCAGCTCGTCGGGGGTTAGCCCTGGCAAATCCACAAGGTCGGCAGAGGGATCCACCCCCACGACAAAAATGCTGCGAGTGCGACGGGTCTCAGGGTTTTTCCAGAGGGCAAAGCTCAAATACACAGGCGAGACAGCTCGCACTCCCTCAAAGCCCAACGCCTGATAGAGCCGCCGCTGGGAAAAGGTGTTCATGGCAATAAGGGCGTTGGACTGGGGACTGACTAGGAAAATCTCCCCTTTGAGGGCAACATGGAAGCGGATGGCGCTCTCCAGCAAGCTGTCCTGGAAGCCTAGCTGCATGAACATGAGGATGCAGGCAAAGGTAATGCCTGCTAGAGCCACCAGCAGGCGGATCTTCTCCCGCATCAACTGCAGCCAGGCTAGGGGAATGCGGCGCCCAATAAAGCTGAACAGGCTGGACATCGCCCCCTCTACCCCTCAGCATCAATGGCCACGTTCACCTGCAGGTTGGTCAGGCCGGCCACGCGGGCACTGCTTTCTGGATCCAGGCGGATGTACACTTCCACCACCCGCGCATCTACATCAGCAGCAGGGTCAGTGTTGAGCACGTCTTTCTTGCCAATTTGCAAGCCTACCCGCTCCACTCGGCCCTGTAGGGTTTCTGGCAGCACGCGGTTGCTGATGGTAGCTCGTTGTCCTGGTCGCACCCGCAGGATGTCGGTTTCGTAAACTTCGGCCACCACCATCATCTGGTCGGTGTTGCCCAGCTCGAGAATCCCTTGGTTAGCAGCGATCACTTCCCCCGGCCGAGTGTGGATTTTCAGCACCTGGCCAGCCCGGGGGGCACGGATGAGGGTGCGCTCCAAGCGGGCTTCCGCCAGTTCCAGGTTGCGGGCCAAAGACTGCAGCTGCACCTGCGCTTGGGCCCGTCTCAACGCCGCTTCAGCAGCTTGCACTTGGGCCTGGGCGTTGCGCAGATCCCGCTCGCGGGCCAGACGCAGTTGGTTGAGGGTGGCCTCGGCAGCTTGTAAGTCCTCCTGGCGCTGTCGCACTACCAGAGCCTTTTGATCGAGTTCCTGCTGGGAAATAGCTCCCTCCTGCCAGAGAGCCTGAAAGCGAGCCAGGTTGGCCTCAGCATCGGCTAGCTCCGCCCGAATGCGCTCCACCACGGCTTCCTGGGAGCGGATCTGCAACTGTTGGGGCTCGTCCAGCCGGCTAAGGCGAGTGCGTGCTTCTTCAATTTGAGCCTGGCCAAAGCGGGTCTCAGCCTCGAGACGGGCACGGGCCTCTTGCAGTTGGGCGGCAGCGTACTCCCTCTCCGCCAAGCGCTCGCTGTAGCTTTCCAGACGGGCCAATACCTGCCCCGCCACCACCCGCTCCCCTTCGGCTACCAACAGCTCCCCCAGTCGTTCGCCAGGAGGGCCAGCAACACGGATAACGCCCCCCGCCGGCTCCAGACGGCCCAGAGCCCCGACCGAGGTAGCCAACGGCGTTGCCCCGCCTGCTGCCGGAGTTTCGGCTGGCGGCGGCGTTGCTCCTTGGATAGCTCCTTGTTGGCTCAACCCTAAGGTAGCTAGCGCTGCCCAGCCAACCAGCCCGGCTCCTGCCAATAACCACAGCAGTCGGGGTCTCATTTTGCCGTCAACTTCAAGCCTACAGCTACCCCCTTATTAAGAAAGTTAAAGCTTCGTGGAAAAGAGTGTCAAGTTCGAAATTGCACTTCAAGCAGCTTCTTTTCCTTAGGCTTTGCTTCCCTGCTGCAGAAAGCGAAAAACTGCTGATATGATCTGGCTTGCCCGAGCCTTTTGGCAGGCAGCAGCTTTGGTTTTAGGTGTGTGCGAGGAGTGAGGCAACGTTGCAATGGTGGAGACAGCGGGGGGAGAAGATCCCGGCATTTCGGTGCAGGCTCCGTCTTCATCTCTACTTGGGCAAAGCTTGGAGCTGTCGAACTCCTCCCTTTCGGCCTATCACTTTGTTGGAATTGGGGGGGTCGGCATGTCCGCTTTGGCCTATATTTTGGCGAAGAAAGGGTTTCGCGTTTCGGGGTCCGATATTGTTGCCAATAACCGCACTCGCCGCTTAGAGGCGTTGGGGGTGCGCGTTATTCAAGGTCACACGGCAGAGGGGTTGATTGGGAATCCCCAGGTGGTCTACTCCAGCGCCATTCGCCCCACCAACCCGGAATTAGCGGCGGCTCTAAACAAGGGACTAAAGGTTTGGCACCGAGCCGATTTACTGGCGGCTTTGTTTAACCATCGCCCCAGCATCGGTGTGGCGGGCACCCACGGCAAAACCACCACTAGCAGCATGATTGGCTACATGCTGCTTGCTGCGGGCTGGGATCCCACCCTCATCATAGGCGGGGAGATGGAGGCGTGGGACGGCAACGCTCGCCTAGGCCAGGGAGAATACCTGGTGGCGGAGGTGGATGAGTCAGACGGCTCGCTGGTGCGTCTCTATCCCAAGATTGGCGTGATCACCAATGTTGAGCTAGACCACCCAGATCACTATGCCAATCTGGAGCAGGTCATCCGGGCCTTTCAGCAGTATGGTCAGCAGAGCCAAACCCTAGTGGCCTGCCTGGATTGCCCCAACGTGGCCACCCACCTCAAGGTGGACGTGGGCTACAGCCTGGCCGGACATCCCCAAGCCCAGTACCAAGCGCGGCAGATTGTCTACAAGGGCAATTCCACTGCCGCCGAGATCTGGGAAAGGGGATCCCTGCTGGGTCAGCTACGGCTGCAAGTGCCGGGATCCCACAACCTCAGCAATGCTCTAGCAGCGGTTGCCGTTGGGCGACAGTTGGGCTTGGAGTTTCCGGTAATTGCCTCTGCCCTGGCCGAGTTTCGAGGGGTGCAGCGCCGCTTTGAGGCCAAAGGGGAGGTGGGCGGGGTTACCTTTATCGATGACTATGCTCACCATCCCAGCGAGATTCGCGCTACGCTGCAGGCAGCACGGCTACAACAGCGGCGCGTGGTGGCAGTATTTCAGCCCCATCGCCACAGCCGCTTGGCCGCCCTGTTTCAGGATTTTGCCTGCTGCTTTGAGAATGCAGATGTGGTGGTGATTGTGCCCACCTACGGGGCAGGAGAGCCAGCGTCGGAGCATTCTGACAGCTTGCGGCTGGCCGTGGCGGTGGCGGAACACCATCCCCAGGTGCGCTATGTGTCTTCTTTAGCGCAACTGCCGCAGGTGTTGACCTCCATTTTGCAAGCCGGGGATCTCGCTATCTTTCTGGGTGCAGGCGACCTCAATCAGCAGATAGCGGCTACGATGCGGGCATATGCAGCGCAGGTGGGGGAACAGCTCCAGACTCCTCCGGAGGGAGAATAGCCTGGCCAAAGAACCCACGCTTTCAACATGGCTGCTTCTGAGGTATCAACACTATGACGACAGCTCCGCTGGTGCCTCAGCAGAACAGGTCCTGTGGGCCCGACGCCGCAGGCCATGCTGGTAACGAGGAGCTTCTTCCTGCTGGGCAAGAAGCGCTGCTGTCTGGACGGATTCGCCCAGGGATCCCCCTGGCCCCTCTGACCACTTTGCGGGTAGGGGGCAGGGCGGAGTGGTATTGTGAGCCCGGCAGCAACCTGGAGCTGCGGCAGTGTTTGGCTTGGGCGCGGGCAGAAGGGATCCCTGCCACTCTGGTGGGGGCAGGCAGCAATTTGCTCATCAGTGACGCCGGTTTGCCGGGGCTAGTGATCCACACCCGGCGTTTGCGCGGGCTGCAACTGCTGGAGGGGGGGAGGATCTGGGCCGCTGCCGGAGAACCTTTGGTCAACCTGGCGCGGGCGGCTGCCAAGCAAGGCTGGAGTGGACTGGAGTGGGCGATTGGGATCCCGGGCACGCTGGGGGGAGCAGTGGTGATGAATGCTGGCGCCCACGGGCACGCCATGGCAGATGTGGTGGTGGAGGTGCAGATTTTGGATGAAGAGCAAGAGCCCTGCCGCTTGAAACCCGCCGACCTGCAATTTGGCTACCGCCGCTCGCGGCTGCAGGACTTGCCCTGGACGGTTATAGGGGCAACATTGCAGTTGATCCCGGGCCAAGATCCAGCCCAGGTGCAGTGGGAAACCCAGCGCCACCTCAACCAGCGCCTAAGCTCTCAGCCCTATCATCTGCCCAGTTGTGGCAGCGTCTTTCGCAACCCCGAAACCTATCCCGCTGGCTGGTTAATTGAGCGAGTGGGTCTAAAGGGCTACCGAATCGGCGGAGCCCAAATCTCCGAGCGCCATGCCAACTTCATCGTCAATTGTGGCCAGGCCAGCGCCAATGACATCTACCGCCTAATTCGTCTGGCCCAGGAAAAAGTCTATCAACAATGGTCGATCCTGCTGGAGCCAGAAGTACGCATTCTGGGATCTTTTGAGGATTCTTCGATAGCTAGTTTTTTCTGACTTAATCTGCTCTTGCTACCCCCTTAACAGTTTACGGGTTAGGGTATGGCTGCTTTGCGTCGATGCCACCATGTGAAGTCCTACTTCAGACTGGTAAACGACGAAAACTTGAAAGAACTCCTTCCCGCTATGGCAGCGGGATCACAGAAGCTATCTCCAAGCTCCATTTTTATAACCCCATTAGGATCCAGGGTACTCGGTGTCCTATTCGTTCCACTAAAGCCTCCGCAACTGCAGGCTGCATTGTCATTTTTTGAGCCGCGGTAAACCACAACCCTTTCATCAGAAAGCTGATGTTATCCCCAAAAGGTAAAATACCACCCCGGAGCTTCTTCCCCATCGGTTCTGTCTTCAACGTTGCACTTCAGGCTTCTTCATGAAAACCCCGATACAATGCCTAGCCCTACACTTGGGAGAATGGCACGGCCTCTTTTCTGACTATCGACCTACTGCCCACGGTGGTTGGGAGCTAGTAGGCCAAAAGCGCAGCCTCATTACCTTTGAGGCTTTGGAGTTGGGCGCGATCCGCCAAACCAATGCCTACTACCCCCTGGAGGGATCCCCTAACCCAACAAGCCGCCAGAGCTGGGTTTACCGAGATTTCTCGCCCGGACTGCGCTTTTTCCCCGATGGCTCCTTTTCTAACGGGCGGCTGCAACTAGCGCCGTTTAGCGACTTTGCCGTTGAGCAAGGCTTTCTCTGGGGAGATCGCAAGGCGCGGGTGGTGCAACAGTGGGACGCCCAGGGCTGCCTGGCGCGGGTGACCGTCATCTTAGAGCGGCGCGGCCAAGCGCTGGATCTGGTTGCCGACTTTCCCTCGGTTACCCAAGCGCAACTGAGCGCAGCCCTGCAAGGAAGATGGCGGGGGATTGCCCAGAGCTTTTCTGCGGTCGATAGCTTGCCCAGCGAAACTGAAGTTCAGTTCTGGGGGGAAACAGAGACTCGGGATCCTCTGCCGGGAGGGCTGTGGGTTGGCGGGCCGGATCCCTTGCCCATCCCCACTCTTCACCGGGATCGCCGCTTTTCCGTCAGCCTGAGCTGGTTTCCAGAAGGGCCGGAGGGCCGCCACCTGCTACGCCTGGTGCGTGACTACGACGAGCGCGGCGCTTGGCAGCGGGTTACCCTAGTGCGGCTGGAGCGGGATCCTGGGTGAGAAAAGCACAGACCTGGGCAAACACGGTCTCCCGCTCGCAGTCCAAAGTGAGAACGTGGTCGGAGCGCTCCAGCCACTGCAGGCTCTTCTCGGCGGATCCCAGTTCCCGATACAGCCACACCGCTTGGTCGGGATCCACCACCGTATCTTGGCGCGGTTGCAGGATGAGGGTGGGCACTTGAATGCTGGCTACCTCCCCCTTGACCTGCTCGATGAGCTCGAGGGCGCTGCGCACCGCCGTCAGATTGAAGCTGCGAAAATAAGCCACTTTTTCTGCCAAAGCGCGGACATTGCCATCCCGGATCGGCAGGCGGAAGCGGGGGACATCGTCCAAAAGCCAGCCCAGGCTGTTGAGGTACTGCTCTAGGCGAAAGAGGTAGTACCAGCGGTGGCGAATGGCAAAAAACGGCGCCAGCAGCACCAATTTGTGGACAGGATGGGCAAAGGCCAGGTGCAACGCCAACAGGCAGCCGGTGGAAAACCCCACCAGCGAAAGGCGGGGGTACTCCTGCCGCAGGGCTAGGTAATGTTCCAAAGCCCGCCCATACCACTCCGTCCAGCGGGAAGGAGGCATGCGGGGTGCTGGGCGGTCATGGCCGGGGTAGTTAAACCCCTGCACCGTTAGGCCGGCTGCCAACAGCCGCTCCGCCAGCCACTGCAACTCGTATACGCCACCCCCCAACCCGTGTAGCAGCAGGCAGGCATGCTCCCCTGATCCCCGCCACAGAAAAGGCTTGTTGCTCAGCATTGAAAACCTCGCGTCAAGACAGGAGAGGATCCCTTTCTAGCCCAGCGCAATATAGAGCAGCAGCATCAACAAAAACCCACTGAGAACGCCAAAGGTGCCCTCCCGCTTCAACCCCTGCCGGTGCGACTCAGGGATGATCTCACCCGAGATAACAAACAGCATCGCGCCGGCAGCAAAAGCCATGCCCCAGGGCAGCAGCGGCTGAGCCAAGGCAACCACCGTCGCTCCCAAGATGCCACTGATGGGCTCCACCAAACCCGTCAGCAAAGCAATGGCAAAAGCAAACAGCCGCGAATACCCCTGGCCTGCCAGCGACAAGGCCACCACTAGTCCCTCCGGTATGTTATGCAGGCCAATCCCCAGCGCCAGCACCAACCCATCGCTGACTTGGCCAGTGGCAAATCCCACCCCCACCGCCAGACCCTCTGGGAAGTTGTGCAGGGCAATGGCAATGATGAAGAGCCAGATCCGCTTTAGATGGGCGCGGTTCACCCCCTCAGGCCCTTTGAAAAAGTGCTCGTGGGGAAAAAGCTGGTGGGCACTTTCCATAAAGATCGCCCCCAACAACAGGCCCGCCCCCATAATTACCGCTGCCTGGAATTGGGAATGTCCCAGCGCCAGGGCCGCTTCGGTACCCGGCACCAGCAGGGAAAAAGAGGTGGCTGCCAACATCACTCCACCCCCAAACCCCAGCAGGATCCCTTGCACCCTCTCCGAGAGTGAGGGAAGAAACAGCGCCGGCAAAGCCCCCAACCCCGTTGCCAAGCCGGCCACAAAGCTAGCCAGGGACCCCGTTGCAATTGGATGCACAGATCACTCTCCCTGAAGGCCCAATGCCTCTCAATTTTCCCCTTTTTCCGGCTAATTCCCATTCACCGCCTCTTTCTCCTCTGAAAATGATTCCCCAGTAGCGCTAGGCTCACCCCTACGGAAAACGCACTTCTAGTGTGTTCAATTGGCGATGACTAAAAGGAAAGCAGAGATGACAAGAAAAGCGATTACAAGGCATTTAACCCCACCTCCCCGACCCAACCAACACAACCGCCCTGCCGCTGACTGGCCTCTCTTTCTCCGATCCACTCCCTGCCGGCCTAATCGTTGCCAATCCTAATAACTTGAACAACGACTGTGGCGGGACGGTGGCAGCTCCCCCCGGGGCAAACTCCATCTTGCTGGTCAATGGCACCCTAGGAGCTAATGCTAGCTGCACCATCTGCTTGGATCTTCAAGTTACGGCCACCACAGCGGGATCCCTGACCAGCCCCGCGGTAACCCTGAGCAGCAACCAAGCGCCTAATGCCACCGCTGCTGCTATCAACTTAACGGTAACGGTGCCAGCTCCCACCTTTACCATGGCCTTTGCTCCCAACCCGCTTGGCCCAATTGGCCCAGCTCCCGTTACCGGGAATGGAACTCTGACGTTTACAATAACCAACAACGCAGCCATTCCATTGACGGGCTTGGCCTTTAACCACACCTTGCCAGGAGCGCCGTCTTCTGGTTTGCAAGTTGCCGCTGCGGGGATTTTTACACCTTCGTGCGGCTCCCCCACTCTCACAGCTCCGGTGAACGGGAACACCATTCAATTCACCGGAGGACAAGTAGCCGTAGGAGGAACTTGCACAGTGACCATCCCTGTAAAAACAGCGGTAGCTTTGACACCAGCCGGTACCTATACTTACCCCAACTCCCCGGTGACGTTGAACAGCACTCAGGCTGCCCCTGTTACAGCGGGGCCAGTAACCTGGACAGTTGTAGTGAATTAGTCCTTCAAAAGCAGCTCGGCAATTTGAATGGCGTTTAGGGCCGCACCTTTGCGGATTTGATCCCCGCACAGCCACAGCTCCAGGGCCTTGGGCTCGGAGATGTCCTGGCGGATGCGGCCCACCGCCACCTCGTCTTTGCCGGCTACATCAATGGGCATGGGGAAGCGGTTGTGTTCCCAATCTTCAATCAGCACTACCCCAGGGGCTTGAGCCAAGATTTGCCGAGCTTGTTCTACTGGGAAGGGCTGCTCGAACTCCAGGTTGAGGGCCTCGGCGTGGGTACGCAGCACCGGCACCCGCACACAGGTAGCTGTCAGCCGCAGGTTGGGGGATCCCATAATCTTGCGGGATTCGTTCACCATCTTCATCTCTTCCTGGCAGTAGCCGTTCTCTTGCAGGGGACTGTTGTGGAGGAAGAGGTTAAAGGCAATGGGGTAAGGGAACACCTGGGGCTGAAAGGGCTGGCCTTGCAGGTAGGCGCGGGTTTGCTCCTCTAGCTCCACCATCGCGCGGGCCCCAGCCCCACTGGCCGATTGATAGGTGGCGGCCACCACGCGGCGCAGGGGGATGTGGCGATGCAGGGGGTAGATGGCCACGCACATCAGGATGGTGGTGCAGTTGGGGTTGGCAATGATCCCTTGGTGGCAAAAGGCTTCCTGGGGGTTGACCTCGGGCACCACCAGCGGGACATCGGGATCCAGACGAAAGGCGCTGGAGTTGTCGATCAGCACCGCTCCTGCCTTGACGATGGTTTTGGCCCAGGTTTTGGAGACACTGGCACCGGCAGAAGCTAACACCAGGTCTAGGCCCCGAAAGGCCGCTTCTGAAACCGGCTCCACTGGGATCCGTTCCCCCTTGAAGGTCAAATAGGTGCCCGCTGAGCGGGGCGAGGCCAACAGCTTCAACTCTGCCACCGGAAAGTGGCGCTCTTCCAGCAGTTTCAGCAGCTCCGCTCCTACTGCTCCTGTGGCCCCCAAGATGGCCACCCGTTGTTGCCGTCCCATGCTTTCTTGTCCTCAGGTTTTCCTCATTCTATGGCTCTCCTCTAGTCCTTGATTCACTGGACAATCAGCCACTTTGTGGCATGACCAACCTCCTGCCTTGACGGAGATG